>JAQFVO010001174.1 GCA_027942505.1 Endozoicomonas sp.
CAGAGGCTGCCTGAGTGGTAGCCGATACCTGACAATATCGGCCTGACACCTGTTCACAGGTCAGGGGTTGCGACCGAAACGACTGAAATCAGGCGCACGTTTTTCCAGGAAGGCATCACGCCCTTCCTGCGCTTCTGCACTCATGTAGAACAGCAGTGTGGCATTGCCAGCCAACTCTTGCAGGCCGGTCTGACCGTCACAATCGGCATTCATGGCTGATTTCAGGCAGCGCAGCGCCAGTGGTGAGTGTTGCAGTATTTCACGACACCACTGCACCGTAGTCCGCTCCAACTCTGCCAGGGGAACAACGGTATTAACCAGGCCCATCTCTTCAGCCTGTTTGGCGTCGTATTGGCGGCAGAGAAACCAGATTTCCCGTGCTTTTTTCTGACCAACGACACGGGCAAGATAACTGGCACCATAGCCACCATCAAAAGACCCCACTTTCGGCCCGGTCTGACCAAAACGGGCATTATCAGCAGCAATGGTCAGATCGCAGACCAGGTGCAGGACGTGGCCACCACCGATGGCGTACCCGGCCACCATTGCTACCACTGGTTTAGGGCAGGTTCGGATTTGACGTTGAAGATCCAGCACGTTGAGATGATGTGTTCCCTTGTCGTCTTTATAGCCGGAGTCCCCGCGCACACTCTGGTCACCACCGGAACAAAACGCCAGATCACCGGCACCGGTCAGAATCACCACGCCCACCGAATCGTCAAAACGGGCACTTTCCAGCGCCTTCTGGATTTCAACAATGGTCTGCGGCCGAAACGCATTACGCTTTTGTGGGCGGTTAATGGTGATCTTTGCCATGCCTTCGCTGCGATGATAGAGAATATCTTCAAAATCGCCGCTGAGATTATGCCAGTTCACCCCGCAATCCAGTTGTTCACTCATAGCTAACTCCAGATAAAACACACAACAGCTGAGCCATAGCGCCGGGTTGCTGCCGGTGCACATTGTGCCCACACTGACTAATGGAATCAACAGTGTCTACGGCGCTCTCAGCCAGCAACTGCTGTCCGAGTTGGGCGAACTTATGATCCCTGCTGCCATGCAGGTAATGAATG
>JAQFVO010001014.1 GCA_027942505.1 Endozoicomonas sp.
TCCCTTTCACCAAGTGCGAACAACCAGCCAAGAAAAAAAAAGTGCCCAGCGTAAAGGCAATACCGAATCCGGCCAGCTTCAGGGCATCGTTGCCTTCGTAATCGGGAACATCCTCGATGCCCTGACTGACCAGCCACTGTGACAGACGCAGATGCCCGGAGCGAACCGCCATACTCAACGCGTTGGCATCATATGGGTCAACACGCCCAAGGTCAACGCCTTGCCGGCAGAGCCACTCGCTCATGGGCAGGTCACCGCGACGTGCTGCTGCTACCAGAAGAACCTCGTCATCCTCGCCGTCCAGTGAGCCACCGTTTTGATGGAGCCACTGCATGATGTGCAGATGGCCAAGGTGGGCAGCCTGGCCCATAACGTTGCAGTGGCTATCTGTGTAGTATTCCGGGAATTTGTCGGGATAGCCGTCAGGCACCAGACCTTGTGCGGTAAACCACTGAACAGCCTCCAGCTGGCCTTGCTGCACGGCCATGGTAACCGCGTTGTGGCCGTAGTAATCCCGCTGGTGAATGCTCAACCCAAGCCGTATTAACCATTGAGCCGCAGTAAAATGGCCAGCGCTGGCAGCCAGAATGGCAGCGTTAAAACCATAACACAGATCCTCGCTGTGGTTACTGTTCACCGTTGACGCCCTCGGAATTTGCTGCCAGTCGACGCCTTCTGTGCAAAGCCACTCCAACAGGGGCAGGGAACCAGTCAGTGCCGCCAGCGTGACGGCGTTGTGGTACTGGCGATTGGTCTGGTGAATATTGATGCCTTTACCCGCCAGCCACTGGCACCACCGCAGACTCCCCTGTCCGGCCACCAGGGTAAAGGCGTTATCGTTGTTGTGATTGACCTGGTGAATATTAATGCCAAGTTGCTCAAGCGTTTGCAGCAGTTGAAAAAAGCCCGACTGAGCGGCCAGGGTGAAGGCATTGTTGCCGCTGAACTCGATGTGGTGGATATCGCTGCCCTGGTAACACAACCACAGGGCCAGAGATTCACTGCTGATGGCAGCGAGCGTCAGGGCGTTGCTGCCGGCATAGTTAACCAGCCCGATATCGGCACCGTGTTGCACCAGCAGTTTGACGGTTTGACGGTGGCCCTGACGCGCAGCCATCAGCAGAAGGCTATCGCCATTGCGGTCGATTTGATCGATGTCGGCAGCGTTTTTCCCCAACAGCCAGGCCAGCAGATGGTGGTGACCATGGCGGGCCGCCAGGGTAAGGGCGTTGTCACCGGATTCATTGATCTGCTGGCTGTCAACGCCCGAGTCCTCCAGCCATTGAGCCACCCTCTGGTGGCCAGCACACACCGCATGCAGGAACAGGTTGTTGCCATCGGGGTAGACCCGTCTGAGATCGGTATCCTGAAATGAAAGCCATTGCGCCAACGCCAGATGACCGTTGGCAACGGCCTCCGCCAGTGCGTCCTTGAGCTGGTCGTTGAGATGCGTTAGTGATGCATCCTGGCTGACCAGCCATTGTACCAGTGGCTGGTGGCCGTGGCGTGCTGCCAGCGTCAGGGCAGTCTCACCGTAGTAGTTTTCGTGGTCGACAGACTGCCAGAAATGGCTGTCGAGCCACTCTATAAACGTCAGATGTCCACCAGCAGCAGCCAGTGTCAAGGCATTATCACCATCAAGATTGATGTGATGAACATCAGCCCCCCTGTGGATTAGCTGTTGGGCAAAGGTCAGGTCGCCGGCCTGCGCGGCCAGACACAACGGGGTATTGCCATCACTGTCTTGCC
>JAQFVO010001112.1 GCA_027942505.1 Endozoicomonas sp.
CCTCTTTTTTTACTGGTCATTATGGATGTGGCTATTGCCTTTGGCTGTGCGGAGCTGTCCGAACGGGTCCGTTTTGGTAACCATGCTACTCACTATCTGAATCTGATAACCACGCAGGCACTTCTGGTGGTGGTGTTTTCGTTTTTGTGTGAAGTGTATGCCCCCTGGCGTGGACGTCAGATCAGTGAGCGATTGACCAAGGTGGCCTCGGCCTGGGCCTTGTCGTTTATAGCGGTGATCGCTTTTCTGGTGATGACCAAAACCACCGAGCAGTATTCCCGTATCTGGCTCTTTACCTGGGTGGGGCTGGCCATCCCCATGGCATTAATAATCCGGTTTGCTCTTTATCGACTGCTGATGCAATTCCGGAGCCGGGGGCGCAATACCCGCCATGTGCTGGTGATTGGTGATGGCCGTAACTTTGAGGCCATGCGGGAATACTTTTCCAAAGATAATAGCTATGGCTACCGGCTGCAGCATATTATCGAGCACGATAATGATGAGCAGGCACTGGCAGAACTGGAGGCTTATTTAGGGCAGGGCCATATGTTCGATGAATGCTGGCTCTGCGTGCCCTTTACCAAGAACTCCATCCTTCAGCCGGTGATGTTTGCCCTGCGTCATAGCACTGCCAATATCCGCTATATGCCGGGGCTGCAGGATCTGCCTCTGCTGAATCATACTATTACCCAAATTGGTGAATTTTACTCTCTGGACATCAGCTGTTCTCCCATGGACAGCATTAACGCCATTGTTAAACGAGTGTCGGATATTGTGATTGGTAGCCTGATTCTGCTGCTGATTTCGCCGGTGATGGTGGGTGTAGCCATTGCGGTGAAACTCTCGTCACCGGGGCCGGTGTTTTTCAAACAGTTTCGTCATGGGGCTTCTGGCCAGCAGGTGAAGGTGTATAAGTTCCGTAGTATGAAGATGCACCAGGAAGGTGAAGGTAAGGTGACCCAGGCCACTAAAGGTGACCCCAGGGTGACAAAGGTGGGGGCTTTTATTCGCCGTACCAGCCTGGATGAGTTGCCGCAGTTTATTAATGTATTGCAGGGGCGGATGTCTATTGTTGGCCCCCGGCCTCATGCGCTGGCTCATAACGAGTATTACAAAGACCTGGTGGAATCTTATATGAAGCGCCATAAGGTGAAGCCGGGGATTACCGGGCTGGCTCAGGTAAGGGGCTTTCGGGGTGAGACAGATACGCTGGATAAGATGGAGCGGCGGGTAGAGTGTGACCTGGAATACATCAATAACTGGTCGTTGTGGTTGGATATCAAGATTATCATTGGCACCGTATTCAAAGGGTTTATGGACCCGAACGCCTATTAAAAGACTTTTTTGAACCACAAAGGCACAAAGACACGAAGGAAGACTTTCTTTTATTTGCAGCGCGTAGCGCTGGCAAACCCAAAAAAACTTTGTGTCTTTGTGCCTTTGTGGTGAAAAGGCTTTTAATTCACTACCCGCACCACTCCCTGCTTTAAAACAGGTGCATTGAAGTTAATGAGCAACCCAAGCCAACGTTTTTTCAGTTTGAGATAGGTGAGTAACTGTGCCTTATGGATCGGTAGTACTTTTTCTACAGCCTTCAGTTCCACAATAACGAGGTCATTCACCAACAGGTCAAGCTTATATTCAGTTCCCAAGCTGTGCCCTTTGTAGATAACGGGAACTGCCTCCTGACTTTTTAGTTCCAGACCTTTTTGCTCAAGCTCAAATATAAGTGCCCGCTCATAAGTGTTTTCCAATAACCCGGGACCAAGATGCCTGTGAACTTCAATGGCTGCGCCAATGATCACTGAAGATAGTTGATCAGACCCTTCCTTCATATCAATTCTCATATTTATTAGTTCGAAAGACCAAATATAGAGAAACCTTTGTGTCTTTGTGCCTTTGTGGTTCAAAAAAATGAAAAAAGCACTGTTCTGGCCGCTGTTGGCGGTGATGTTTTGGCTGCCTTTGCCTGAAGGCAGCAAGCCCGAATGGGCTATGGGGATTTTGATGATGCTGGTCTTCGGACTGGCGTTGTTCTGGCTGCTGGGTTATGCACTTAACCGGCTGCCGGTGACTCTTGCCTTTCAAAAGGCCCGTTGGTTTCATCTCGGGTTTATTCTGGTCACCAGTTGGCTGTTTATACAACAGATTCCGTTACCCGTGGATTGGGTAAAGGCACTCTCTCCTCATGCCTGGGATATTCATTCTCAGGCTTATCTGGCACTGGGGTTACCCCTGCCAGATTTACTCCCCCTCTCACTTGACCCTTTCGCTTCGCAGGTTACGGCTTTGCTGGCACTGGCCTATTATCTGCTGTTTTGCCTGTGTCTGCTGCTGATCGACCGGCCTGATAAGTTGAAAACCTTTGCCTGGGTGCTGGTGATTTCCGGTATTTTTCAGGCGGTGTTTGGTTCGTTAAGTACCCTATCCGGTCTGGAAGTGCTGCTGTTTCGGGATAAGCCCTCTTACTTTGGTGTGGCTACCGGTACCTTTGTGAACCGCAATAGCTTTGCCGGTTGTATGGAGATGACCCTGGCGGCAGGGATGGGCCTGCTGATAGCCCAGCTTAATGAACGCCC
>JAQFVO010001137.1 GCA_027942505.1 Endozoicomonas sp.
AAAATAATTGGAAAAAGATGATTTACCCCGAGGCACTGGATAAACACTTGCCGCTTGGATCAGGCGTCACTGAAGCCCTGATGCTTAAGACGCGACCGCGCTGCTGGCGCAGCTGGTCAATAATCCCCTGTCGGGTGGCCGGATCATTGGTGAAATAAAACAGGTCTGCCCGGGCCAGCAGACCAGTGCTCAAGCCATCTTCAAGCGGTTCACCCGGCTGAGCATCAAGCAGTGCACTATTCAAGGCACAGGCTACCGTCTCCCGGCCATAAAAGTGACCAGGAGCGTTGACAGGTGTTTTATGATTGGCTTCATTCAGATCTGAGTAAGTAGAACAGGTACTGCTTGACGTCTTGTCCATGTTTGTTACTTACCGTTTTTTTAATTTCCGTACTGGCGCCGAAGTCGCCTGACTGTCAATTTGGATCGGTTTTGACACGCCAAGTTCAATCATTCAGGCACTGATCAGCTCAAGAAACTCATCAAACAGCCTGAGAAGGTCATCCCCACGAACCACTTCAGCATCGGGCTGACAAAAGTACTCCTTAATTACCTGCGCTGGCAGGCGCACCCTGGGAGACAAGGCCGGGGTGACAAAGCAAGTCATTAAAGAGGGCTGTGAGTCAATAAAGCAGTCACAGTAATGATTACAAAGCCAGATCGGTTCACCGGAGCCACTGCCCTGGTGAGTTGCCAGCCAAAAGAAGTAAAGCGTTGTCACAACGGACGCATGCCTACCATCAGCCAGCAGCATCTTGACCAGCTCTGGTTTAATCCCCTGTGCGATCTGTTCCTCCGCTTTGCCGTTCAGCACTGATATGTCAGTTGAAACCAAGTCAAAAATCACTGCTTTATAACGCTCGATTGTCACTTGGTGCAAAAAAGCAGGTCCTCCTGAGAGCATTTTCTCCGGAACCAACACTGAGTTATCACCTGGATAGTAATGCAGTTGGCGGGAGATGGAGTGCCGGATCAGCTTATCCGATAACCAGCGGCTATTGGGCAAGACGTTGACCGCCCTCCGGTACAGGTTAATCAGTTGTTTACCGTTGCCTTCGCGATAACTGCACGGCCTGGGCTCTCCGGGGTTAAACGGGTGACTCAGGCTGATCCGGGCAACTACCCGGCTTAGCTCCTGGTGCTCACCGCTGTCGGTTTGCCATTGCAAAATGCTCAACACAAAGAGTTTCGCATAGTCGGGTACAAC
>JAQFVO010001170.1 GCA_027942505.1 Endozoicomonas sp.
CTTGGCAATTTACTGTTGGGCAGTGGGTTGTATTTACTCTTTAAAGACCGGCATCAAGGCGGTGACCAGGTGGTTGCCTGAAGGACGGGGATCGGCTTCTTGGTTGATCGCAGCATCGCCTTCACGTTTTGCCCGGCTGTAGCGGGTGTCGCAAAAGGCTCTGAAAAGAAGGGAACCACAAAGACACGGAGACACAAAGTTTCTTCCGCGCTTGCCTGAGCTATGCCCGGCAGGCAAAAAAAGGCTTCCTTTGTGCCTTCGTGTCTTTGTGGTTAAACGCTTTTATGCTTTTGCGACACCCTCTGGAAGTGTGGATCGATTTCTCGAGACACATTGTTGAGTGTCGCACAATGACAATAGTTTCTGGGTGCTGCTTTCCCGATTGGGTTGGCTGGTACATTCAGGGGGGAAATCAGGAGAAAACAGAACGCTCAAACATTTTGCAGCCTGCGCTGTCAGCGGCGCTGGGTCAATGGTAGTAGAGCGTTCGCAGGCAGGGCCAATAAAAATCACAAGCCAAGACAAATATTCATCTAGAATGGACTACTGCGAAGAATTTCAAGGTTGGAATCAGTCGATAATAGATTCAACAAGGTGAGTACAAGATGTCAAACCAAATCCGATGCCAGAGCTGGTCCTTCAAGCCGGGTTCTTCCGCCCCGCAATTTCGAGAATCTTCTGCCCCGTTCTCCTCGCCGCGTCATGCATCAAAACCTGGTCAGTCAGGTCGGGTGGCTGGACACAAGATGGGCGGCAACTTTATTCCTGCCAGTGCGGCCCCCGGCAGCAGTTCCGATGAGGCGACTGCTATCGGTCAGAGGGGGGTGAACGGGGAGGGTCCAGTGCCGTTCAAAATCACCAAAACTTTCAGCCACGAGGTTCAGGTTATTGAGGGTAAGGCCACCCCTGATCAGGTCTTGAAGTTTTTCGCTGCTGAGGGTCCGGATTTTCAGGTATTCATGAACCCGTTCTTCAATCATTCTGACGGCGCCCCGTGCAATGATCCACAATGGGTGTATCCCACTCCGCCAGACACCCCTTCTGGTTCACCAAACATGACTACGCGCCAAAATCACAAAGGCCATGGAGTACAACGGACATTGTAAAAACAACCGGCAGGCAATGGCCCAGTAGTGACATATTGCGGCACTGTGGTTAACCACAGTGCCTGTTTGCGGATCAGGCCAGCAGGGACTTGCCGGTCATTTCGGCGGGCTGTTCGACGCCCATCAGGGCCAACAGGGTGGGTGCCAGGTCGGAGAGGATACCGTCCTTAAGTGTTACTGATTGTGGTCCCACGTAAATCAGGGGGACCAACTCGCAGGTGTGCGCAGTGTGGGCTTGTCCGGTGGTTGGATCTTCCATCTGTTCTGCGTTGCCGTGGTCGG
>JAQFVO010001175.1 GCA_027942505.1 Endozoicomonas sp.
AACTATAGCTGCAGGTCACCACAGTCATATCGTTCACTCACCCCGGGCAACCTTCGCGATTCATTAGCCGATATGCCTTCAGGGGCAAACGGTTCGCAGGGTGCATCGTATGACCAACAAAGAAGACTTATAAGTCAGCCCCCGGGACAGAATGGCGATAGCGCCGGCAGCGCACACGCCTCAACTATGAATCCTTCACCCATCGCGGGTAACCACGCCGGTGGATATACCAGTTTGGCTCCATGGCCACACCATCAGCACCGGCAGATAGATCAAAGATACGTCAGCCTGCCCCCAGCACATATTTACGCCGGCGCAGGCGGAGCACATGCCCCGAGTCCCAATATTCAGGGGCGCAGAGACACATTGAGCCAATTTCAAAGCCGGTGCACCCAGAGTATTAGTCAACTGCAAGACATTTTGAGGGATCAACCTCCTTCAGCTCCACCAGTGGCTCCATCTCCCCAACTGGCCGGTCATAGAACAACGAGTCACAAATCACGGGGTGAAACGGTACATTACGGGAAAGTTACCTTAACTCGCCATACCGGCGTCCGGGCCATTGCTGATAACAGCCCCCTTGACGCGCTGTTTATGTGCTTGTCCTATAACCGGCTCTCTGACGTCATCACCAGTGAAATTCAGCAGCGGCTGTCGGATGGTGGCAGCGACACTCGGGCTATGGAAATCCTGCAAGCTTTGCGCGAAGCGTTTAACACGATTGAATTCGATCGCGAGACAGGCACTCCCCTGCCAAGTGGCTGTTTGCAACGCTTACGCGCAATCTACCCGCCTGATAATCCTGGTAACCTGAACCCGAACACTATCATCAAATATCTTCTCAACGATATCTATGGTCATACCGGCTGTCCTGCCCATACGCACCTGTTCGACCAGACTGATCTGTGCAGGCCAGTTGCGTTTCTGGACATCATCAGCGACCGAATCCTGATTAATAGCTCTGAAGAGGAATCAGAGAACCTTAATAAAAAGATTATCCCCCTCACGGCGCCTCACAACTTTCAATATGACAAAGAGACTAACTCTGAAGCCCGCTCCCCAAGCAACCCAGATGTCGTTATCTGCGAAAATGCCTATTTCAAAGACAACAAATTAATAATGCGTGCCCGGTTTCAGAAAGAGTGGAATATCATCCCCGGGACATTCCCGCCAGAGTATGCCACCTACTGTGCAAGCAGTTGGTTAGAGAATGAGTTGAATGGCTTCTTCCTGCACAGTGAGTGTCAGCTCGTGTGTCAGCCTGAGAAGAATCGAGATTTTCTCCGCTCACTCACCGTTACGCAGACAGATGACATGGCAGTAACAATGGTGACTGAGCAAGAAATGTCCGGTTACAACCCCCAAACGCCCAATAAAGGCCTTATCACTACCCGCACTTATCGACGGGCCAACAACGTGAATGAGATGATCTCTAAGGCTTGGTTGGAGAGAATAAAAGCTCAGCGCGGCGACCGGTTGGCGCAGCAATTTCTGCCTGATCAGGACAGCTGTCCACAGGTGCTGATCGCAGCCTTGCCCGAGTTCCGCGCTGAACAGCGGATTAATATCGACTGGCAGTTAGATGTCGACCTGCCCACCAGTTCGGGTGACAGTAAAATCCCCTACATACTGAGTGCGCTGATCAGCAGGGATAAATCCCATTGTCTGGCCTGGTTTTTCAACCAGGAGAGAAAATTGCTTCATTGCGCCGACTCACGGGGCACAACAGACCCGGAAGGTAACGCCATACCCATTCAGGTCACCGCACCATATCCGGGTGGTGATGACGCTCT
>JAQFVO010001176.1 GCA_027942505.1 Endozoicomonas sp.
AATATCACCGAGGAACTGGGCCTGAATGGCTGAAAACGCCTCATCGCGCACTAATGCAGGGTAACCGCTGACCACAGAGGTTGTGGGCGATGGTACACAGGTAACTGGGTTACACTACACCGACCGTTCATCAGGAGAGCGCAAATCGCTGACACTGTCTGGTATTTTTGTTCAGATTGGTCTGGTGCCCAACGCTGAGTTCCTCAAAGACACTCTGGAAATGAACACTCGCGGGGAGATCGTTGTCGGCTCCCACGGAGAAACCTCTATGCCAGGTGTGTTTGCTGCTGGCGATGTTACCACGGCGCCCTTTAAGCAAATCATTATTGCCATGGGCAGTGGTGCCAACTCTGCGCTCGGAGCCTTTGATTATCTGATTCGCACACCTGAGCCGCAGAAAAAGCAACAAGCGGCCTGAACACCGCAATAGTCTATCCACTCTCCTTCAATGAAGGAGGGTGAATCCTTTTAAATAGCCAGATATTTTCCTGATGGACTGATCTCATGTTCATCTGACGCCTTGAGCCATTGTGGACTGACCAACTGCCAACGGCCGTAGTCATCACGTCTGAGATATTTAATGGTGTTATGAGAACCAAAAACGGGCGGCAAACGTCCATTCCTGTTGTCACAATATAAACCCAACAGCGATACTCCGGATTCACCCAGATCGACAGTTTGTTCTGACCACGAACCTGCTTCGTCCGGACCGAGCACTGTTGCCCAGCGACCAGAGAGACTATAAACCAGCAGGTTGGCGCTGTTCAGGCTAAAATCGACGCTCCATGCACAAGGCTGGTGGGGACTGGTAAACACCTTTACGGGTCAGTACACGGAGGTGGACAGCATGTTTCTCAGGGTACGAAAACACATTAAGGCAGCATGTTGCCCGGTATCGAAGAACCTGTTCTTGTTGCCGCGCGCTGCGATGGTGAAGGGGTGCTGGCCATTGAGTATCGTTTGTTCCTGCCATAATCTGGACTGCTGAAACTGTTCCCTGAACCGCTGCGGTAACTCACGGTAAAAAAAGGCTTTTGCGTGCTCCATGAGCACTACCTTTCGGAATAGTCGGCAGGTGTCATGCACCTGCACAATGTCGTCACACCCCAGGCAGGCAAAAATGTGGGACAACACCTCCGGGGGAAATTCGGTGATGTGCCTTTGCGACCATGTCGCGGTCACATTCGTCTCTTGTGAAGATTCTCTTCCGGGCGGGGGGTGTCTGATGCTAGCCTTTTTCGCTACTGGAAGCATAGTGATCGGTTCGTCGATTGGCTATAACCGCTTTCGACCGAAAAGATACCCAATGGTTCCTTACATACGTCTTTTGTTGTATATCAGGAATAATTTTATTGGTCATCGTTCCGCGGTATTTTTCTACGCTACAGTTGCAAAATGCAGTCATTGGCTGAATAGCCAACAGAGTATATTGTCCGATGATATTTTCCAGTCTGAAAACAGTTGCGCCGGAGGAGCTCAAATATGCAGATCAGCAGTCGTGGACGCCAGACGGTAGGGGAACGTATTGCAGATCCTCAGATAAAGAACCGTGGGCCTTGTCCGGTGTGTAAACAGTATCTGCCACGATTGAAGCTCGGGCCGTTTATTAAACATCGCCACCACTGCAAAGGTGGTATAAATCAGAGGGATGTCAGTTGCTTGCTACCGGACAGACATGCCAACAATCCCGTCAGAAAAAAAAAATCCAGCCCCGCTCTTTTCAAAAGAATTAGGGCAAACTGACCGGCTGAAAACACAATTGCTGATCCGCACGGTTAAGAAGCCACATGAGTGCAGCCAATGTGATTGGCGTTTTGCATACAAACGTGATCTGAAAGCACATCAGCGTGTCCACACAGGTGAGAAGCCTTACAAGTGCAGTGAATGTGATAGGCTCTTTGGGCGAAAAAGCAGTTTGAATAGACACCACCGTACCCACACAGGTGAGAGACCTTACAAGTGCAATCAATGCGGAAAGTGCTTTGCACAAAAAAACAGTCTGACAAACCACCAGCTTATTCATTCGGGTAAAAAGCCTTATGGGTGCGGCCAATGTGGTAAGCATTTTGCGCTAAAAAATGCTCTGAAAATACACCTGCGTACCCACACGGGTGAAAAGCCTTATATGTGCAAGCAATGCAATAGATGTTTTTCCCAAAAAATTCATCTGGAAGTGCATCTGCTCACCCACACGAATCTGAAACCGCATAAGTGCAGCGAATGCAATAAGCGCTTTGCGAGAAAAGGAAATTTGAAAACACACCAGATTATCCACACAGGTAATAAGCCTTATCAGTGCAATCAATGTGAAAAATGCTATACACAAAGAAGTGCTCTGGCAAGGCACCAGCGCATCCATACGCATGAGAAACGGCTATCACGCCCAGTTTGAAATTGCTGATGCATCAGATAGCTCGGTGTATGTTCGTGTGAAAAATCCCGATTTGAAACCTGCCCCCAGCCAATTTGCAGGTTGGTCTTCCTGGAATGATTGGAAGGTTCTTGAGACTACTGGTGGGTGCCCGATCTAGTGTTATTTGTTTAAAGAATTTATTCCTGGTTGCCCCAGGGATTAGGCTAACTCTGGGCAGGATACTGCCCATTGATCCCCAGTGCAGAGTCCTCATAAAATGTGTTAACATCACCCAAAAATACAGAACCAGCCGGTTATTCCGGAGTGGATGATCATAAATTTCCCAATACCACTCTCGTAACGAATAGTTTGGTAAATAAATAAGAAGGTTACTATGCACGTATCGGCGCCAGGAAACCGATGTGATCCTGTTCCGGAAAAAATAATTGAAGAGGGTTTAAGTAAGAAGAGTCAACAGCCTGCTGAGGAGAGCGCAATTGCCAGCTCAAGGAAAGAGGCTGAACCGTCTGTGAAGAATACCGCTGTTGGCTTTCGGGCAGACAACATCTCACTGCTGGAAAGGAAAATACAGCAACTGAAAAAACAACGTCGGCCATTTGATGTCTATACGACAGGCCCGGATAACCAGCTTAGTCTCTCAGATAATTCATCAATGATCGATGCTGCTGTTATCAGTTATGACTCAAAAGGGCCAGTGCAACAGTTGAATTGCAAAGCATTCAACAGAAGGGATGATTCAATCATTGCGTGTAAGCATTTGGCTTATACTTTTGCGATCGGCGGGTTTGGCTTCAAAACCAAAGTAACCAAAAGTGAATCCAGAGAACCGGGCAGCAAGTTTAATGCAGTCTCCAGCATACGTAAATTGCAAAAAAATGCAGCTATACAGACTGGTCGGCAGTTGAAAAACACACCTGTTAGCTGGGGCATCCCAAAGGTAGCCGTTTATTTTGATGCCGACCACTTTGGGCAGGCATTGTATGATGTGTGGATGAACAAGGGTGACCAGATATTCCATGGCAAGTCGTCTCAAACCTGGCTTTTAAGTACAGAAAACCATGTCATCGCTATCAGGCTGATGCCCGCTGCCGGCTCAGCTATCAGGATAGAATGGTATGACCCAAACTTCACAACAATCGTGCGGCGAGTGATTGTATCGAATAAGGAAACATTACAGCAACTTACCCTCAACCAATTTGTTTCCATGAATATTCAAAAGAGTTATGCCATTGACCAGAGACGCTCGTACATACTAAAGAGTACAGAAGCTGTTAAAGCGGAGAATGATTCCGATCTTACCATATTCACAGCGTTAACACCTTCGTTATTATATTTGCTAATGCGCCACGGCCAACTAAACAGCGGCATGAATTCACTAAAGATGACATTATCGGAGGTAAGGTTTGACAACCCGCGTGAACTTATAGAGCTGCTTGCTGCCAAAAGTGTAGATGAAGCGTCCGGTCTTTTTATGGCACTACAGCATGGTCATCAGGCAACTATCAGCACTTACATCAAAGTCATAAAGCAGCGTCGAGACACCATTGAGCCAGAAGACATAAGTAAACTGCTCGCCTGCAAAAGAAGAAGTGATGGAACGCCCGGTGTTTATATGGCGCGATTAAATGGCCGAAGAAAAGCTATCAGAACTTATGTTGAGGGCGTCAAACAGTTTGGCGGCATAATTGAACCAAAAGTCATAAAAGAACTTCTGGCCGGCAAAAGAGGAAAGCCTGAATCCACGAGTTCACGAGCGAGAAATCAGTCTGAAAAGAGTTCAGACCAGGACTTCTTATGTAAAATCCTCTGATCACGATTTGCAACTTCTCAGTGCCTTTTGGGAAACTCAACGTTCAGACACAGTAAGCTCAAATCCGAGAAGTTGATTGTCGGGGATTGAGGAAGGGCCCCGGGTACGCTTGCCTTGCTGCTCTGGGTAACAAGAACCCTTCAACAATGCCTGCCTGGAGTTCCAAAGGGATTATACATTTGCTTCGGATCGATTCACGGTTCGTTTTACCCGGTCAGGGCCAGCGGCAGATTGGTATGTTTGATGATTTTGAGCCACCTTGCGATAAGCGCTGTCCTTGACCTCAATGGAAGGATCATTGACGTCCAGTTTTTAAGGTATTCTGAGAGTTTTCCCCAAGTTTATAAAATTATTACCAGCTGAAATCTCCCCCCTATAAGACACTTTGCGAATGATTATTGTGATTAAATTCAATCGGGTTGCAGAGGAATAAATGATGTCTATAATCTGCCGGCCCTGCTCAAGTTGATTAATTCCCAAGTGGGTCAACAGCTTCTATTCAATTTATGAGATTCAGCTAATGAACATACTCAGTACCCCTTCGTCTGCTGGAAGCTTGAACGTCCGGCAACTTAATGACGAACGTAGATCAGAAGCATTTTCAAATGGAAGAAAAGTTAAAGAACCCCCTTTTCAACAAGTAGACAATATTTCATCACAGTTGCTTAACATGCTTGTATCTGATTCCCCGATCAGTAAAAAAAGCATTGTCAGAACACCACCTGACAGGATGCCCGAGTCGGGTGTTCAGCCTGATTAATGTCGTCTAATTGAACAAAAGCAACTACATTGTTTTGATATGTTTCACTGGTTA
>JAQFVO010001177.1 GCA_027942505.1 Endozoicomonas sp.
CTTTATGGGAGAGTCAGCTCATACTCTTTGTGCCTTGAAAATCATGGGTTTTAGATTTTTTGTCCCGTACAGAGAGCTACTTGCTTCCCAATCTCTGCCATTGAACAGGGATAAAAGTTAACCCCATCAAAAATACGTATTAGCACAGGTGCGTATGCAGAGGGGTTAGAAAGATGTTTTTTCAACTCCCTTTTAGCCACTTCATTATCAACGATGATAACCCGTTGCTTTACTCCTTCAGCATCACGATAAGCACCTTTGACAATTGCAGGCCGTTGAGCAGCAACGATACGTTCCACGTCTGAGTTACAAAAAGCCGTACCCGGAACATACACACCAGTATGTATATTCATATTGCAAACTCCCACCTTAAGTAGCTAACCACATGGCCAGCTACTTTATACCCTGAATACAATGAGCAAGAAGTTCTTGACCAATAAACGTCGGGTCTTATCAATAAAAAAGACACAAACCATCCAGTTCTACCCATTTCTTTCTACACGGTAATTGACAATTACATGGTAACAATGTTCACAAGCTGAACAAATCCAGCTTCGATCTCCAAATTTACTTAAGCCACAATCATATTCAGCTTGTCATTATAAATTACAATTGTCGTTTATAATGGCAAAAATTATATTTGCGTGTTGAAAGACTGGATCCTTATTCTTTGGCACAAACGTGGTAATTAATCGCATTTTAACGTGCAAAGAGTTTCTAATCAGCCCGGGCCAGTTATGAAAATAGCTATGAATCATAGTCGATTAAACATCTACTGTTTTTTCTGATCTCGAATTTGTCAGTTTGGTTTGCCGGGGAACTTGGTGCTTTCGAATTCAAGGGGGGGTAATGACGAAGAGTGTCGTTTGATCAGCTCAAACCCGGTGATCCACCAAATGAACATTTGCCAGCTGCTCACCCAACGGGGTCAGTTCATCCCAACATTGGCCATACTCTGGGTTGTCACTGGCCGTTCCCAGCATTAGCAACTGTTTGTAGCCGGCAAGAAAGGCGTCAGCCTCAGCCAGAAAATGGCCTATCTCCCGGGCGCAGTGGTTAATTATTTCTGCCCGACGGGGGTGCATACTCAATCGCACCGCGCTCCGGTTTGACAGGCAAAGGTGCATCAGGCGCTGCGGACCCATGAAATCCAGCAGCCGTTCATTGCTCTGCACCAGCCACTGAAACAGATGATCGACCAGTGCCATCGGCTGTGCGTCTGCCACAAAAATCAATCCAACATCCTCCAGAACTGTCAGGTACATTCCCTTCCCACCCCATTGGGCACGACCCGGGGTAATGTGAAGATTATTGACTTGATCCAGCCAGGCGCATTGCCGCTTCCCCAGCGAAGGTAAGTCAGCTTGAGAGTCTGTTGCCCCCG
>JAQFVO010001190.1 GCA_027942505.1 Endozoicomonas sp.
TCCATCTGTATGGAACCCGACGCATAATCAGGATGGAGTGATTTGAAAAAAGAGATAACACCAGCAGCTACGCTAATCCCGGAACCATGATCAAAAGTCTCATGCGGTGCGGTCAGCCAACTGGCGGCCACAGGTGCCGTCGATTGCTGAATCATAACCAAATCCTTATATGTAATTAAGCATTATGGAGGGGGATCAAGGCTTGGCAGACTAGACAATCTTAGCTCTTAAGGCAGTAACATAAGGAAATATCAAACTATTTCTTATTTCATTTTTGACGTGAGTAAACCTTGTGCACCAACTACGGAGTTGTCTTTAAATAATTTCCACATTTCAGGACGCTACCCGCTACCCACCGCCCGCAAAGGCCCAACTGTTTGTGCTTTTGCGGGTAGCGCCCTTGGAAATGTGCAAATTATTTCAGGGCAGTTCCTATGCCCGCAAACTCAACAACCCCAGACACTTGAGACAGGGATTACGGCCACGCCCAGAACAAACGGAGCCATCAAGGATCCTCAAGATCCGTAAAACGAATTATTTCCACAGCCTGTGAGCTTTGTTGCCGGGAATAACGGTAGAGGGCAAAACCGGCCACACCGACCAGACCCAGAGCAACAACTCCCGCCACGATACCACCGGCCAATGCCCCCGTACTCATGGCAGCTACCGGAGCCGTCAGTACCAGTGCCACTGGCGAAGTGGCTGGTATCAGGGAGGGCATGGTGGAATTGGTCATGTTTACCATTGTCACACTGGTCGCATTTGCCACAGGCAGCGTGGGGGTTGTCAATACATACGGCTCTTGACTGGTAGTTTTCAAAGTCGTTGCAATGGGAGTGGCCGGAGTTGATGCGCGGGTCGTTGACGAGAGTGTGGTGATGGCCCCTGCACCAGGGGTTGGCAACGCTGGGCAGACATCTTTTTCTGCGTCGTAATAAGGCGGCGCTACGGGCTGGCAGTCTCTCGTCAGCACGCGGCGGTCAGCAAGCTTGCAGGCATCTTTCGGAATTGGCAGGCAGGATTCTTCCGTGGAGTTGTTGCAACAGGGAAGTGACCTGTAATCGTCTCCCACTGAAGAGCTACAATCGAAGGGGGAAGCGCCTCCATTGATGTGCGCCCCGTCATCTGAGGCATACGCTCTGCTGTGCATAACTGTGAGGTTCAGAACGCTCCCATGAGGCGGAATAATAAGGCCACTCCCAAACCCTGCAACGCTATAACGCCCGGTAGCCCCAACACGGCAATCATAGGCAACGACACCAACTGCATGGCCTGAGAGCCTGCCTGCCCCGATACCTGCCCCAGAATGTGATTTCGTGGTTGTAACATTGCTCCCAAAACAGACAACACCCGCCACCTCACCCTCCTTTGATACCTGCGCAGCCCCCACTGCACCATACGAGTCCTCCCCGGCAGTCATGATCACCACCTGTCGCCCAACGGAATTATAAACCCGCCCCGAGCGAAGGAGACATCCCGCACCAACGGCTGCGTCAGCTTCCGAACCGGAGGTTTCAGCCTTACCATAAACCATCGTCGTATTGATTATACGGCCGGACACCTTGCCCCCGCCACCAGCAGCATGGGCACGATTACCGTGGGTTCGGAGGTTAGAATGGACCAGCAGAGTGTTGGCAATCGTTGTTGCCCTCGCGTCCTCCCCGGCACCACCTGCAGCACAGGAATCATCATTGTTGGTAATCAGGTCAGTCGATGCCAGCACCGTGTTACCAATGTAGGCTCCCGGGGAAGTCCTGCCAGCTGCGCCACCGGCATGGGCTTTGGTACCGTGGGTGACAATCTTGCCATCAATCATCACGGTGTTATGTATCGTTCCATAAAGCTCCCCGGCACCACCGCCGGCATGAGAGCCGTCATGGAACGTCTCAACGCTGGTATTATCCAGCCTGGCATCGTTGATGAGCCCGCCGAAGACGACCCCCGCTACGGCACCGGCACCCGAGTTTCTTCCTGTGGTTTTTGTCGTGCAATTAAACGTACTGAAACCGTCAATTATCGACCCACGATCAACAACACCCGCCCCAATGCCGGCTGGTGCATCTGTATCGTTAGTACCAACAGTGCTGTGTTCAACGGCAATATTGCCCAAAATTGCCACACCGAAAAGATCGCAGGCAACCACACCAGCCCTCTCCCGGGAAGAAATATCAGCCCGGGTAAACCGCACATTGTCAATTCGCCCGTTGTTGCCAAGCCGCTGGACAAAGCAGTGCCTGAGTTTATCAATTGATTGACAACGACCGTCGTATTTGCCAACAAACGGGTGAGATGTGTTGCCGATCGGACCGGACAGGTTACCAGCATCGATATCGGCAAACTGGCGATAATGACCGTCCAGCCGATAGGCAGGATCGCGGCCGATTTTGCC
>JAQFVO010001240.1 GCA_027942505.1 Endozoicomonas sp.
CCACCACCCAAACCCTGAAAAAGGGGTTGATGCAGAAGCTGTTTACCCAGGGTGTCGGCACCCAGGATGCTGATGGCGGGTGGCAGCCGCATACGGAGTTTCAGGAAACGGGGTTGGGGAGCGTTCCGAAAGGTTGGCGCGTTATGCCAGTTGGGAAAGTATTGGCAATCAACAACAATTTGCGTAGACCAATCAGTAAAGATCAACGCAAAGAAATTCAAGGGCCATATCCCTACTATGGCCCAACCAAGCAGCAGGACTCTATCGCAACATATGAACAAGATGGGACATATGCGCTGATTGGTGAGGATGGCGATCATTTTCTCAAATTTGCATCTATGCCGATGACTCAGCTTGTTCACGGGAAATGCACTGTCAATAACCATGCGCATGTACTTGAGGGAACCGAGGTATGTTCGGCAGAGTGGTTTTACTACTTTTTCATGAATCGTGACATTGTAAATTTCCTTACTCGTCAGGGTGCCGGTAGGTACAAGCTTAACAAGGCCGCCTTGGAAAAACTTTTGATTGCTGTTCCCAAAAAAGAAGAACAAGAAGAAATTATTAAGACCATTAAGTCAGTCTCCCTGAAGGTTTCCTATCTGCAAACCCAAAAAGCCCAAACCCAACAACTAAAAAAAGGCCTGATGCAAAAGCTCCTGACCGGCCAAATCCGCGTGCAGCCCGACCCGCAGGATAACTAACCATGGATAACCCGGAACTGGAAGGCGTAGAAAAACCCGCCATCGTCTGGCTGGTCAAACTCGGTTACACCCATCTCAGCGGTGCCGAGGCGGGCCGCCAGCAGGCACACCGCCATATGGCCCCCATTCTGGAGGATGTGCTGGCTGAGCAGTTGTTGCGCCTTAACCCGTGGTTGGCGGCGCTGCAAAAAGAGAGCGGCAACAGCCCCACCGCCAGCGTCCTGCGGGAGCTGCGCAAGTTCTGGCAGGAGAATCTGCTGGAAGCGAACCAGAACGCCTGGGCATCGGTCATTCATGGCAGCAATATCCAGCTCAAGGATGCCCGTGGCCGCGCCCACAGCGTCCGCTTTATCGACCAGGGCAACCCCACCGCCAACCGCTTCCATGTGGTGGATCAGTACATTGGCAGCAACAGCGAGGGTGATGAGTTCCGGCCCGACCTGCTGCTGTTTATCAACGGCCTGCCCCTGGCCATGATCGAGTGCAAGGCCAGCCATAT
>JAQFVO010001246.1 GCA_027942505.1 Endozoicomonas sp.
CCACCACCCAAACCCTGAAAAAGGGGTTGATGCAGAAGCTGTTTACCCAGGGTGTCGGCACCCAGGATGCTGATGGCCGGTGGCAGCCGCATACCGAGTTTCAGGAAACGGAGTTGGGGCGAATACCGACAGTATGGGAAGTTGCAGAGTTGCAAACTCTAGCCCACTCAATCAGCGTAGGTATTGCGACATCGACTACATCTCATTATGTGCCAAAGGGCATTCCTCTCATTCGTAACCAAAATATTTTACCTGATCAACTTAACGATGAAGATTTGTTGTATATCTCTGAAGAGTTTGATCAAAAAAATAGAAACAAGCGACTTCACAGTGGGGATGTTTTGACAGTAAGAACAGGTTATCCAGGCATTACCTGCGTCGTACCAGAAAAGTATGTCGGAGCACATACTTTCACCACCTTAATTACTCGTCCTAAACAAGAATATGTCTGTTCGGACTATTTATCTCGCTATTTCAATTCTCCCAAAGGTAACGACTTGATGCTGGGACGGGCAGCAGGTGGGGCACAGCAAAATATTAATGCTGGAAGCCTAAAAAATCTGCTTGTTCCAGTACCTACCCTACAAGAACAACAGGAGATCGCCCGCATCCTCTCAACCGTTGACCGCAAACTGGACCACCTGCAAACCCAAAAAGCCCAAACCCAACAACTCAAAAAAGGCCTGATGCAAAAACTCCTGACCGGCCAAATCCGCGTGCAGCCCGACCCGCAGGACCACTAACCATGGATAACCCGGAACTGGAAGGTGTGGAAAAACCCGCCATCGCCTGGCTGGTCAAACTCGGTTACACCCATCTCAGCGGTGCCGAGGTGGGCCGCCAGCAGGCCCACCGTCATATGGCACCCATTCTGGAGGATGTGCTGGCTGAACAGCTGCTGCGCCTTAACCCGTGGTTGGCAACACTGCAAAAAGAGAGCGGCAACAGCCCCACCGCCACCGTCCTGCGCGAGCTACGCAAATTCTGGCAGGAGAACCTGCTGGAAGCGAACCAGAACGCCTGGATATCGGTGATTCATGGCAGTAATATCCAGCTCAAGGATGCCCGTGGCCGCGCCCACAGCGTCCGCTTTATTGATCAGGGCAACCCCACCGCCAACCGCTTCCATGTGGTGGATCAGTACATTGGCAGCAACAGCGAGGGCGATGAGTTCCGGCCCGACCTGCTGCTGTTTATCAACGGCCTGCCCCTGGCCATGATCGAGTGCAAGGCCAGCCATAT
>JAQFVO010001250.1 GCA_027942505.1 Endozoicomonas sp.
GAATGTTCACTGAACCAGACCTGGCAGCGGCGAGACCTGGGAGGTGCTCCTTGTGATGTTCGAATAGCTGCACCACAGTTTTCCGCACCAGAAGTCCCCCTCACCCGGCAAGAGCCAGACCCATCTGTCAGGCAGTCCCGGGTAAACCGACAGCCAAGTCAGACCTGGCTGACGACGGAGGCAAAAACTTTGTTCCATGTGTTTAACCACGCGTCCAGCGAAGAACAGAAATATCTGGCTAATGCCATTGATGTTGACACCGACACCTTGTGCCGGGCCGCGCGCAACGGCACTCCACTGCCGGCAGCAGATGAAAGTACAGCGGAAGTGATAATAAAGCTCTGGGAGGCCGGTGATTGTATCGGACAGTCTCTCGGAGTGGACCTGCTAAAAGCCAAAGGTGTACTGGATGAGCGTGACAAGAGGTTGCTGATAGGCAATAAACGTGAGGTCTTGGCCGGGAAATGGAAGTTGAGTGATGCATTGAGGGTACTGCTATCCACGTATATGGATACTGATCGGCTCTTGCAACTGGTGGCAGACATTTACAAGACAGCAGTAGTAAATAGCGGTGTTCACCCGCTCACCTGGCAGAACCTCCTCTCCTCGGTACTGATGAGAGTTAACCCTTGCAAACTCGTTGACGCCCTCGCCCGTGAGGCGTTCGAATCCGGCTGGATTGACGTGAAGCAAACGTCAGACTCTGAAGATGCCCATTTTCTCTTTGTGCTGCTGCATGAACTGAGAAAACATCATGAGGAACTCAAACCCCTTGCAGATGACAATATCAAGCGGTGGCATCAGCAGTTTATCAGGCCACGATATGACGTTAGCTGCTGGGGGGAGGAAAGCACGAGTTTCAGCCACAGCCTCAGTGGCCATTCGCCCCAACTGGATTCGTGGCTCACCGTTTCATCGCTAAACTCCACCTGGTCTGATGAGCCGGAAGGCGTTCCTGATATTGGCCGTCTGCTTGCCCAGGTACCCGCCTATAGACGGACCACATCGGCACAAAATCATCGTCGTCCAGTGATTATTATCGGTAACCCCAAATGGGACCAACCTTGCGTTACACTCACGGCCAACCGCCTGCTGGACCTGATGGAGAGTAAGGAATCAGACGCTGTCAAGCGGCACTCAGCTATTATGTCAACTGACCGTCGCAATAGCCTGCAATATAATCACTGTGCCAGAGACGCAGACTCTCAGCGCGATGTTATAAATCTATTTAAGCAACAGTTCTGCCAATACTTTTTTCAAAAAATGACGACCAATGGCAATCAGCTGCACTATTGCTGGTTTGATGCGACGGTCGAGAGGCAAGAGATCGGTTATGGCAGCCGCCAGCCATCATCACCCCAGGAGCTGCTCGCCATGTTCACAGGGATCTGTGATGTTTTCTTCCCGAAGGACAAGCTGGACCACACGCTGATCAACAAGGCCCTGAACACGAGTAACGCACTGATACTGAGCTCTGATGATTTTACCCCCATCATCGAAGAGTATCTGAACTCCATTGACTTGGATCTGCTTTCTCACGTGCTGGCAGTTAAAGGTCTTCAATGAGAGACCGGACACACAAAATACATTTTATTGTCAGCAACGGCACTATCCAGGCAGAGCTTTGGGATTGTCAGGTGATTAGGAACAGTCCTGAAATAATTTCCACATTTCAGGACTGTTCCTTAATCGTCATTTCAAGCGGCAAAATGATATTGACTTCTGAATGAACTCAGTGAGTATTTC
>JAQFVO010001276.1 GCA_027942505.1 Endozoicomonas sp.
ACCTCTTCAGCAATAGCATATTCGGTCAGTTGCACTGTATCAGAACCGGAATCATCAAAATAATGAATAAGATACACGTCAGTATCATCGTGATAGGTTTTTCTGTGATAGGTAAATCCGGGATGGGTCTCTTCTGTTGGCATGTGCAGAGTAAAAACCTCTATCTCATTGCCGAAGAGGTCTTTTGTGGTGGAAATCTCACTGACGGTGCCGGACCCAAGTAATGTTGAGGTGGTCCTGCCAAAGGTGTTACCGGGAACAATATTGCCTTTGGGTTTCCAGAAGCTAAAGGTGCTTGCGTCAGCAGGTTTTACTGGATTATCAGGAGAAGTTTTGCCGTGCTGGGTAAGTGCGGGTTTAGTGTTTTCCTTCGCAAGAGGCAAAGGATGAGTGCCACCGGTAGTGCCAGAGCCACTCGTGTTGTGAGGACAAATGGTATTGACGAGTCGAAATGACGTTTGAGCGGCTCCACCGGACGCGTTATCGGAATCAATATTATCGCCGGACCCCGAAATGTTTAATGTACCTATTTCAGGCAATGTTACCGGACTAAGCTTTTCATCTTTCGGATTAACTGCTGCAAAGATCTGTCTTTCATTGATTCCCTTCTGCTTAGGCAGAATATCAGCAGGATGAAATTGCCCTGATTTGATAACTGTTTTTGTTACTGCGTCTTCCTTTTTCGGAGGATTTGAAAGTGCCGGATTAATCACCACATTGCTGGCGGCACCCGGTGAACCAGAAGTAAACATTAATCATCCCCTGTATTGGTTGCTCGAAATTTTCCTGAGACTATAGACTGCGTTTTACTAATCAGCCAGAACATAGCAATCCCGAACAATCGCAAGAGTCAGTAACATTTTTCTTGCTCTTGTTGAAGGTTGCAGGTTTGTGCAAAGCCGGTCAGCGTCGGCAGTTCTCCAAGCGTTAGTTTTCAGGCACTTTGGACAAAAAAACACCACAAGTTGGTTTAATTGGATTGTCGTGATTGGCGACAATCCAGAGAAACATCTGTACTGGCGGTTAATGGATTCCCTGCCGCACTTTGCGATGCGTCGGAGGCCCTGGCCACCTGCATCACTAGTCAGCCGCTCCCCTCAGCCAAACCACCAGAGGCCCTGGCGCTTATCCAACCTATACCTGGTAACCCTGACTTCTGTGCAGCAAGTTCAGACTTC
>JAQFVO010001379.1 GCA_027942505.1 Endozoicomonas sp.
CAGGTTATTCGCCACTTCCAGGGAGAGATCCTTCTGACTCCTGACAAACAGCTGCTCGCGATCTTTGGTGTCATCAATCCTGATTTCGTGCCCGGCTGCCCCATCGGGCATGGAGCGGGTTTTCACACCCATCTGATCACTGTCGTATGGCCATTTATTCAGGCCGTTATAGAGACTGCCTGTGACTACCGGCCGGTCAGGATCGCCATCAATAAAACAGACCACCACTTCCTGCCCTACCCTTGGCAGTACCGAGGCACCAAAACCGGCACCAGCCTGAGATTGCGTCACCGGAATCCAGCAGGAGCAGCGATCGCCGGGTGTATCAGAAACATCCCAGTGAAAACGGGCTTTGATACTCCCCTGCCCGTCGTGAAAAATCTCCTGTCCATCAGGCCCGGATACAGTGGCCGTCTGCAAGCCATAAATCCGCGGTTTCTCCAGCACCTGCGGCGCATAAGCATGCTCGACGGCGATACAACTGAAGCTGTTGTGGTACTCTTTTTGCCGGCTCTCGCCACTCTGTCGTTTATCAGTGTTCTCGGACACCGCGCAATGGAATTGATGAGTTATCTGCTCAATGAAATAACTACCCTGCTGCGCGGCATCGGCATCACAACTCAGCTCAAAACGTCTACCGCAGCGCAGCATGGCCAACGAACCAGAGGCGTCTATCCTCTCGGAGGGGCTGCGGTTAACGGCCAGAAGTGCCGCCCGATCAGCCATGGACTGGTCCTCAATTCTGGACTCCCAGACAGCTCTGCCACCATTGGGCGCTACGCCCATGCTGCCGCCCCGACGAGCAGGGGAACTGCTGATCACCAAAGCCTTCTCTCGGCTGAACCCGACTGCCACCGCATCACCGCCATAATGCGACTCATAGCGGGTATTCCAGCTGCGCAGACAGCGGCTTTTATCTCCGCTGTGCTCACCAAGCTCAACCGGGCCACCTTCGAGTGGTGCAAAGGCCTGATTGCTGGCGCCAACCATCATGACGTGTTGCTCTTCGCTGTGGCTGAAACAGAAATGCAGCCCCTCTTCGCTGAGCAGCCGACAAACAAACGACAAGTCTGACTCCTGGTATTGCACGCAAAAAAGTCGTGGCTGCAAATCGTCGCAGTCAATAAACTTTATCGGGGTTTCAAAATCGTACTCCTGACAGACCTGCTCAACGATCTGCCGCACATCACTGTTATGAAAAATACGACAATTGGTTCGCAGCCCCAGTAATGAAAGCCATGGTCTCAGTTCCACTT
>JAQFVO010000049.1 GCA_027942505.1 Endozoicomonas sp.
CGCCCACATGGCAGGTGAAGACCTCGGCAGCCCCGCTGTTCTTGCCCGCTACGAAAAAGCCAGACGCCACGCTAACACAGTGATGATGTATACGATGGATGCCTTTTATTACACCTTCAGCAATCGCAGCAAGCCACTGCAATTACTGCGAAATGCCGGGTTGTTTGCAGCAGGCAAACTCCCGCCGGCAGTTGACCTGGTAATGAAGTACGCAATGGGCCTCAGTGGCAAACTGCCAAAACTTGCGCTCGACAAATAAGCGAAAAGCATAAAAGCCTTGAACCACAATGGCACGAAGAGCACAAAGGAAAAGAAAAGCTCTTCTTAGTGCTCTTTGCCGTGAAAGAAAATTGCCACGGAGGCACAGAGTCACGGAGAAGAGAAAAAAAAAGCTTTTCCTCCGTGACTCTGTGGCTAAAGCTTTCATGACAGAGGGTGACAAACCATCGTCATGAACATTTGTGCTTCCATCATTTAGCCACCAAGGATTCGTCCCCAAATAACTTCATTATTTTACTCAGTCTGAAAGTAGTCGCTGCTCGCACAAGTTCTTCTACTTTTTCGGGCAGCGGGAGGCGGGCAGCGGGTAGCGCCCCTAAAAACATAAACTATTTCAGGACAGCTCCCCAAAAAACAGGATATATCCGCATAACTCTTCGTAAAACCCTGATGCCCCTTCACAGACTTCAGGCATAAGATGCACAGTGAAAAGTGCCAGCCTGGAAGAATCAAACGATGAAAAAGCTCCTTTCAGCCACCTTACGGCTTACAGCCATTGCTGCATTGAACTACTGGCGTGTCTGGCTTATGTCAGGTGTCGTTTATTACTATACCGTTGAACGAGCGTCACTGTGGGAGTCTCTGACATCCGGTGTCGGCATCACTCTGATGGCGGTTGTCTGTGGTTTTTTCAGCTCCCTGATTTCTGACTCTCTGCAAGCAAAACACCATTGGTAAAGCGCCTTATCTTTCCCTCGACTATTTAGCGTCTGGCCTCTATCTGATTATCGCCAACAAAACTCGTGGTAGATAACCCCCATGTTTAAGCTAACTATACGTCAGTGGTTTCCAGTTCTGGTTCTCACGGTACTACCGTGCTCTGCTGAACCGCCTGCGAATTTCTACCGTGCGAAACTGGAAGCCGCAAAAATATACGACAAAAACATGGTTAGTTTTTACTGTGGCTGCCCGATCAGAAAGGAAGGAAAAAAACTGGTTCCAGACCTTAAGTCCTGCGGCTACACCATACGTAAGCAGCCCACCCGGGCTAACCGGATTGAATGGGAGCATGTGGTACCGGCCTGGACGTTTGGTCACCAGTTACAGTGCTGGCAACAAGGTGGACGTACCAACTGCAGCCGCAACAGCCCACAGTTTCGAGCCATGGAGGCAGACTTGCATAACCTGGTACCGGCCGTGGGTGAGGTCAACGGTGATCGCTCCAATTACGGCTTTGGCCTGTTAACTGATGCGCCCAACTACTACGGACATTGTGAGTTTCACGTTGACTTCAAAGCCCGCGTTGCCGAGCCGCCAAAAAGCCAGCGTGGCAGCATTGCCAGGATATATCTGTACATGGCTGATCAATACAAATTAAGACTCAGTAACCAGGAGAGAAA
Source organism: Endozoicomonas sp. (assembly GCA_027942505.1). GTDB lineage: Bacteria > Pseudomonadota > Gammaproteobacteria > Pseudomonadales > Endozoicomonadaceae > Endozoicomonas. The sequence goes on from JAQFVO010000049.1 coordinate 1,620, forward strand.
GCTGTTTCAAGCCTGGGACAGAATGTATCCGGTGACTACCTGGGAGCTGGAGCGCAACCAGCGCATCAGCAAAATACAAGGCTGGGGTAACCCTTATGTGGAAAGACAACAGGTGGCCAGTCTGGAGCAATCACCCGACCTTTAAAAAACTCAAAGGGGGATTATTGGTATCGCCTGCGCTGGCAGGGCACATCAGCAGACTTTCGGTGCTATACGGATGCTTGGTATGATTACGTTTTCTCCAAGCATCCCAAAACAGGTTGAATAATGGCGGAGCAGATCATAATTGGTGACGATGGAGTCGAGCGTCAGTCCCTGAGATCCTACACAGAGAGCGCGTACCTGAATTACTCCATGTACGTCATTCTTGATCGTGCCCTGCCCCATGTCGGGGATGGCCTCAAGCCGGTGCAGCGGCGCATCATCTATGCCATGAGTGAGCTTGGCCTGAAAAACAGTGCCAAATTCAAAAAATCGGCCCGCACGGTTGGTGATGTGCTCGGTAAGTTCCACCCCCATGGAGATAGTGCCTGCTACGAAGCCATGGTGTTGATGGCACAGCCGTTCTCCTATCGTTACCCGCTGGTTGATGGTCAGGGGAACTGGGGGTCACCGGATGACCCGAAATCCTTTGCCGCCATGCGCTATACCGAGTCCCGTCTGACCAAGTACGCTGACACCCTGCTCAGTGAGCTGGGCCAGGGCACCGTGGACTGGATTCCTAACTTTGATGGCACACTGGATGAGCCAGCCATTTTGCCCGCTCGCCTGCCCAACCTCCTGCTCAATGGGACTACCGGTATTGCCGTCGGTATGGCTACCGATATTCCTCCGCACAATCTGCGTGAGGTGGCCCGGGCCTGCATTCACTTGCTGGACAATCCCAAAGCCACCGTTGCTGAGCTGTGTGAATTCATTCAGGGGCCAGACTTTCCCACCGAGGCAGAGCTGATCACGCCCCGTGCGGAGCTGGTTAAGATGTACGAGCAGGGCAGAGGCTCGCTGAGAATGCGCGCCGTCTACCAGCTCGACAGTGGTGACATTGTCATAACGGCTCTGCCTCATCAGGCCTCTGGGGCCAAAATACTGGAACAGATTGCGGCTCAGATGCAGGCGAAAAAGCTGCCCATGGTGGCCGACCTGCGTGATGAATCGGATCATGAGAATCCAACGCGGCTGGTGATTGTCCCCAAATCCAACCGGATCAATGCCGAAAGCCTGATGAACCATCTGTTTGCCACCACTGACCTGGAAAAGACCTACCGGGTGAACATGAACATGATCGGTGTTGATGGTCGCCCAAGGGTCAAGCCGCTGGATAATATGCTGACTGAATGGCTGCTCTGGCGCAGTGAAACGGTCCGCCGCCGTTTGCAGCATCGGCTGGACAAGGTACTGGCCAGACTGCACATTCTCGAAGGCTTGATGATAGCCTTTTTGAATATTGATGAAATCATTGAAATAATCCGCACCGAAGAGCGCCCGAAAGTGGAGTTAATGGCGCGGTTTGGCCTTTCCGATATTCAGGCCGAGGCCATTCTTGATTTGAAACTGCGCCACCTGGCGAAACTGGAAGAGATTAAGATCCGCACTGAGCAGGATGAGCTTGAGAAGGAGCGCAACTCACTTGAACTAACGCTTGGATCAGAAAAACGGCTGAAAACCCTGATCAAAAAGGAGTTGAAAAAGGATGCTGAGCTGTTTGGTGATGATCGCCGCTCTCCCATCGTCACCAGAAGCGAAGCCCAGGCACTGTCACAAACAGACCTGATGGTGTCAGAGTCTGTGACGATCGTGCTTTCGAAAAAGGGCTGGGTGCGTTGTGCCAAGGGCCATGATGTTGATCCACTGACGCTTAATTATCGATCGGGTGACGATTATCATTTATCGGCCAAAGGCAAAAGTAACCAGTTGTCGGTCTTCCTGGATTCAACGGGGCGCACTTATTCTATCCAGACGCATACGCTGCCATCGGCCAGGGGTCAGGGTGAACCGTTAACCGGCCGTATCAGCCCACCCTCTGGTGCGACGTTTGAGGGACTGTGTGTGGGTGACAGCGAGGACTGCTTCCTGCTGGCCAGTGATGCCGGTTACGGCTTTATTGCTCGCTTCGCCGATATGGTGAGTAAAAACAAAGCAGGTAAAACCCTGCTGACTTTGCCTGGCAATGCCCAGGTGCTGGCGCCGATACCGGTCACTGGCAGCAATCAGTTGCTGATGGCCATCAGCAATGAGGGTCGTATGCTGGTGTTCCCGCTGCAGGACTTACCACGACTTGGCCGGGGCAAAGGCAACAAGATTATCAATATTGCTGCGGTCCGGGCGGCAGAGCGAGTTGAGCTGATGACACAGCTGGCCATTATCAATGAGGGAGACTCGTTGACGCTCTTTGCCGGAAAACGACATTTAACGTTAAAATTTGCTGACCTGGAGCATTACCGAAGTGAACGGGGCAGGCGAGGCAATAAGCTGCCCAGGGGATTTCAGAAGGTAGACAGGGTTGAGGTGACATCTGCAGGGTAACCTGCAGACTGTTCAGGAATTTTTCCGGATAAGCCTGTTAAGGCTTATTCCTGAGACGCAAGCTTTGTCACGGTAAAACATACTCAATTCCAGAAACTCTTGATTAAAACCGCAACGAGCGCAACATTCGTCGTTATGATCCAAGGCTCAAACTGCCTTTATGCCGGTCCTAACACACCACCCTGAAAGCAGGGAAACGACTGTATTATTGCGAGCAAAAGACCTGCGCAGGCCAAGCCTAGCAGGGCTTGTTGTGTTTGTTGTTATTTATTTCAACTGTTCACCCCGCCATCAACACCACAACCGGCCAGAATCATCTGGCTGACGGTTTCGGTGTAGGCATCAACATCGGCCACGTCCAGCTCTGTTTTGCCGAGCACAGAAGCTACCTGCGGCCCGTAATCGACGTAATATTGCGTGGTAGCCCAAATGGTAAACAACAGGTGTACCGGGTCAACCGGTTTCATCTTGCCCTGGGCGATCCAGCCACGAATAACCTCGGATTTTTCCTGAATCCAGTCGTTAAATGGCTGCAAATGTCCTTTTAAATGTTGGCCACCGTGCAGTATTTCACTACTGAAAATGCGCGACGCATTGGCATGAGCTAAAACGTATTTCATTTTTGCCCGAATAAACTGCCGTAACGCCGAAGCCGGCTCATCATCAGGATTAAGGCCGCTGAATACCGATTGCCACAGCTCCATAATGTGATTGAGCACGGCACCATAAAGCTCGACTTTACTGTTGAAATAGTAGTGGACGTTGGCTTTTGGTAAACCCGCCCGATGGGCGATATCACGAATGGAGGCACCTTTAAAGCCACTGGCAACAAACTCATCTTCCGCAGCCTGAAGAATTATTTGAATGTTTTTCTGCCGGACCCGACTATTTTTTAATCCTGCCTGATCTGTTTTTGAGGGTGATGGTTGCATACTGAATACCGTACCTTGCATTGATTATACTCGATCTGAATATAGCCAAGGGACGCGCTTTTTCCACGGCCGGATAAAACACGACAATACTTAACTAAAAAGTACTGTCGTGTTTATCGGTGGCAGAATGATCTTTTTGTCTGCCCAGGGGTTGTCAGGATCTCGGTGCGTATTCAAACACATCGGAGTGAATCTGTTCTGCCCTGAAATTACGCGCCAGCAGCGCATCAAACGTGGCGTACACCATTTGCGGTGAACCACTGATGAAAATCTCGCCATTGGTAAAGCAATCTTTGTCGTCTATAACGGCTTCAAAAAGCAGTCCCTGCCGGCCCTGCCAACCGTCTTTTTCTGTCGGACCGCTGACTACCGGGTGATAGTGAAAACTCGGAGAGGCCCAGTGAATAGGCAAATTAGGCAGATAGAATCCCTCCGGTGAAGAGGCGCCCCAGTACAGGTAGATGTCAGGGTGATCCGGTGTCACCAGGGTGAATTCGATCATGCTTTTCATCTGGGAAAAACCGGTGCTGGCGGCGATAAATACCAGCCGCTTATCAACGGTGCTCTGGGCGCCTTCTGGCAAATAGCAACGCCCTTTGGGCATTCTCACCTGCACATTGCCTTGCTCCAGCTCTGTGAACAACTGGATCGAGTTAGCACTGGCAGGTACCTTCTGAATATGCAGTTCCAGCTCCTTCTGATCAGGTGGACTGGCGATGGAAAACGCGCTGACGTTGCCATCGTTAAGCATAATCTCAAGGTACTGGCCCGGGCGGAAGTCGGGCACGACACCCTGTTGAGGCCTGAGGATTACGCGATAAATATTTTCTGCCAGCAACTGAAGGTCGGCAACCTGAAAAGACTGAGAAGAATCGGGGGTGATCTGCACGAATACCACTACCTTTAGAATGAAGAATGCTACCTGTCAGTCACGCCCAAAAGTGAGCCATCGACAGCGTTTGGGAAGCGCCCTCTGCACCAGGCAGACTGAACTAAAAACTGACTGATTAATTACTAAAAAGCTTGACCCAATCCGGCAACGTCACACGAACAAGACTACTGCCGTTCAGGCCCGATGCCTAACTGATCCCAAATATCATCAACCCGTTGCTTAACGGTCTCGGTCATGGCAATGACCCTGCCCCACTCGCGACTGGTCTCACCCGGCCACTTGTTGGTGGCATCAAACCCGACTTTTGAGCCAAGGCCGGCGACGGGGGAGGCAAAGTCCAGGTAATCGATGGGTGTGTTGTCAATAAAAACCGAGTCCCTTTTCGGGTCCATGCGGGTGGTCATGGCCCAGATGACATCATTCCAGTCCCGGGCATTCACATCATCATCGGTGACAATAATGAATTTAGTGTACATAAACTGGCGCAGAAATGACCATACCCCCAACATAACGCGCTTGGCATGCCCCGGATACTCTTTACGCATAGTGACGACGGCAAGGCGATAAGAGCACCCTTCAGGGGGCAGGTAAAAATCGATGATTTCCGGAAACTGTCGTTTCAGTATGGGCACAAAGACTTCGTTCAGTGCCAGACCGAGTATTGCCGGTTCATCCGGCGGACGTCCGGTGTAGGTGCTGTGGTAGATGGGGTTGCGCCGCTGGGTGAGACACTCAACGGTAAATACCGGAAATGACTCAACCTCATTGTAATAACCGGTATGGTCACCATAAGGCCCTTCATCGGCCATTTCGCCGGGATAGATGAAACCTTCCAGGACAATTTCGGCACTGGCGGGTACCTGTAAATTATTACTGTGGCTTTGTACCAGCTCAGTCCTGCTGCCACGCAACAGGCCGGCAAAGGCGTATTCGGACAGGGCATCCGGAACAGGCGTAACGGCTCCCAGAATAGTGGCCGGATCGGCACCAAGGGCGACGGAAACCGGAAACGGGGTGTCAGGGTATTTTTTCTGCCAGTCGCGGTAATCAAGAGCCCCACCACGGTGGGATAACCAGCGCATGATCAGCTTGTTCCTGCCAAGCAATTGCTGGCGATATATGCCCAGGTTCTGCCGCTCTTTTTCTGGCCCGGCGGTGATGACCAGCGGCCAGGTAACCAGTGGTGCGGCATCACCCGGCCAGCAGGTCTGAATGGGCAGTCGGGTCAGATCAATGTCGTCCCCGGTCAGGACAACTTCCTGACAGGGCGCAGACTTGACGACCTTAGGCCCCATGTTCAGCACCTGGCGAAACAGTGGCAGCTTGTCAAAGGCATCTTTAAAGCCTTTAGGGGGATCGGGATCTTTCAGACAGGCCAGCAGTTCACCCACTTCACCAAGAGCGGTGATGTCGGTTTGACCCATGCCCAGCGCAACCCGCTTTGGCGTACCAAACAGGTTACCCAGCACCGGCATATCGAACCCTTTCGGGTTTTCAAACAGCAGCGCAGGGCCACCCTGGCGCAGGGTGCGGTCGCAGATTTCAGTCATTTCCAGGTAGGGATCAACCTCAAGCCGGATGCGTTTGAGTTCACCCAGCTGTTCCAGTTGATCGATGAAATCCCGCAAGTCCCGATACTTCAAACTGACTACTTCCGTTTCATGGACTGGAAGAACTCTTCGTTGGTTTTGGTGTGTTTCATCCGATCGAGCAGGAATTCGATGGCCTGGATTTCATCCATTGGGTGAAGAATCTTGCGCAGAATCCACATCCGTTGCAGCTCTTCTTCGGTGGTCAGAAGGTCTTCACGGCGAGTACCGGACTTGTTGATACCGATGGCCGGGAATACCCGTTTTTCCGCCGCACGACGGTCAAGGTGCAACTCCATGTTACCGGTGCCCTTGAACTCTTCGAAGATAACTTCATCCATCTTGGAGCCGGTATCGACCAGGGCCGTGGCCAGAATGGTCAGGCTGCCGCCTTCCTCGATGTTACGGGCTGCGCCGAAGAACCGCTTGGGACGCTCAAGGGCGTGGGCATCAACACCACCGGTCAGCACCTTACCGGAAGATGGAATAACGGTGTTGTAGGCACGGGCAAGACGGGTGATGGAGTCGAGTAGAATCACAACGTCTTTTTTGTGCTCGACCAGGCGCTTGGCTTTCTCCAGCACCATTTCGGCCACCTGGACGTGCCGTGATGGCGGCTCGTCGAAAGTGGATGCCACCACTTCGCCGCGCACCGAGCGGGACATTTCGGTCACTTCTTCCGGGCGTTCGTCAATCAACAGTACGATCAGGTAGCACTCTGGATTGTTTCGGGTGATGTTGGCTGCAATGTTTTGCAGCATCAGGGTCTTACCCGCCTTGGGCGGGGAGACGATCAGTCCGCGCTGGCCTTTACCGACCGGGGCGACCAGGTCGATAATGCGTGCCGTCAAGTCTTCGGTGGCACCATTACCCATCTCCATGGTCAGGCGATCTTGAGGGAACAGGGGAGTCAGGTTTTCAAAAAGGATCTTGTTGCGGGCGTTTTCGGGCTGGTCAAAATTGATTTCGTTAACCTTGAGCAGGGCAAAATAGCGTTCACCTTCTTTGGGTGGACGGATTTTTCCGGAGATGGTATCGCCGGTTCTCAGGTTAAAACGTCGAATCTGGCTTGGGGAAACGTAAATGTCATCGGGCCCGGCCAGGTAGGAGCTATCGGCGGAGCGCAGGAAACCAAAACCGTCCTGGAGTATTTCCAGAACACCATCACCATAGATATCCTCACCGCTGCGTGCATGGCGTTTGAGTATGGTGAAAATTACGTCCTGCTTCCTGGAACGGGCAAGGTTTTCGAGACCCATTTCATTCGCTATCGCCAGAAGTTCAGGAACAGACTTTTTCTTCAGTTCGGTAAGATGCATAACCAGTTGTTTGCGAATGTTAAATTGAATGGTAAGTGGCCGTTGTCTATGCAGGAAGATCAGAAAGTATTTGGCTTATTATGATAAGGGACAGCTATGTGTTGATTGATGCCTGCGAGTGTTTATAACGGCTGCCCTGCTGGGCCATATCCTTGAGGTCAGAGATCCTGACAGCCCTGTGAAGCTACAGTCTATATCCATTTCTGGAAAATAATCAAGAATAAAGGCTTCGTCAACTCAATTGATTTAAAAAATTTAATCAACCGACTTCAGGGTAACTCAAATCTAAACGACAATATAATTATAATATCCATCCCTGTCAGGCAACAACAGCAACGGACCGCAACAGCTACAGACCGGTAACTGTTCCCCCTGCCATGGGCTGACAACGGTGAGTGGTAACCGTCTGTCAGCACAGGGCTCATTTACAGGTTGCCGTCCAGGAATGCAATCAGTTGGGACTTGGACAGCGCCCCGACTTTGGTCGCCTCAACATTGCCACCTTTGAACAGCATCAGAGTGGGGATGCCGCGCACGCCGAATTTAGATGGCGTTGCTTCGTTATCGTCGATGTTCAGTTTACAAATGGTTAATTTACCGTCGTAGTCCTGGGCAATCTCATCCAGCACCGGGGCAATCATCTTGCAGGGACCGCACCACTCAGCCCAATAGTCAACCAGCACCGGACCGTCTGCCTTAAGAACCAAGTCTTCAAAGGAGTCATCTGTTACTTGGACAATCTCGCTCATGGAATGGGGTCTCCTAACCGTCTTACTGAGAAAAATACGTTCGTCGCACTCAACCGTGTTAAAGCCTGATGAAGAACCCTGACCATGACCACACTGAGTGGGTTGCCTATGGACACACAGGTTCAGAACTGATTCATTATGCCTGATTCATGGAATTTTGTGGCTTTTTTTTCTACAAAAATGCCTCCGCTCAAGGCAGCATTACAGTTTAGACGTACTGCAACGGATATTTTTTGTGGTATTTGCTCAAAGAATTGGACCTCGAACCAGTTTTGCCAGCAACTGTAATTCGCTTTGTACAGGCAACGCTCTTGCCGTTAGTCTGTTAGAATCTGTTGCTCCGGCGCAACGGCCTTACCGGGTCGGTGTGCGCTGGGAACGGAAACAATACCATCCAAGCAATTGACCAACTATGAAATGCCTTGATACCACCATGACACACCAAAGGCGTGAACCATCCAGCAGTCAACCACTGGTAGCAGCCATTGATCTTGGCTCAAACAGCTTTCACATGATTGTCGCCAGGGTCGATCAGGGTGAGATCAGGCCTGTAGAAAGGCTTGGTAAAAAGGTTCAGTTAGCAGCCGGCCTTAACCAGCATGATGAACTGACCGCTGAGGCCATGAAGCGTGGCTTCAGTTGCCTGAGCCAGTTTGCCCAGTATCTGTCAGGCAATCAATTTCAGGCCGTCCGGGTGGTCGGCACCAATGCCCTGCGCAAGGCCCGTAACAGTCGTGCCTTTGTCGACAAGGCCCAGGCCATTCTCGGTTATCCCGTGGAGATTATTGCCGGTCGGGAAGAGGCACGTCTGATCTATCTGGGTGTTGCCCAGACCCAGTCTGATGATAATGAGCGCCGCCTGGTGATTGACATCGGTGGCGGCAGCACAGAGTTTGTTATTGGTGAACGCTTTGAGCCCAGGCTGATGGAGAGTCTGCATATGGGCTGCGTGGTGTTTACCGACCGCTTCTTTGGCACTGGTGAGCTGTCGGAGCAGCGCTTCCAGTCGGCTTACTACGCGGCACGCCTGGAGTTGTTGAATATTGAGCAGTCGTACTCCCGCCTGGGCTGGGTGGATACCGTTGGTTCTTCCGGTTCCATCCGGGCGGTCAGCACCATTTTGCAGGCCATGGGGGAGTGCGAGATCATCAGCCGCGATAACCTGGCCATGCTGAAGCAGAAGGTGTTGACCTTTAACCAGGTCAACAGCGTCCGGTTTCCCGGCCTGAAGCCCGATCGTCAAGCCATTTTTCCCGCCGGCCTGGCCATTCTCATGGCCTGTTTCGACGCCCTGGGCATTGAGCATATGCGTTACTCTGATGGCGCCCTGAGAGAAGGTGTCTTGCACGATATGCTCGGGCGCGACCGCCATGAAGATGTGCGCGAACGCACCATCAATGCCCTGATGAGCCGTTATCACGTCGATGAGCAGCTGGCCGCTCACGTCATGACCCATGCCCGTAACTGTTTTGCCATGGTGGCTGACGCCTGGAAACTGACCGACAAAGACCTGGAGCTGTTGTCCTGGGCGGCCAGAGTATGCCAGATCGGACTGGATATCTCCCACACCCAGTACCACCGTCATGGTGCCTACCTGATTGATAACTCTGATCTGATGGGGTTTAGCAAACGGGAACAGCAACAGCTGGCGTTACTGGTCAGGGGGCACCGCCGCTCTATATCGAAGCCACCGATGACCGCATGGCCTAAGGAGACGGCCCGTCGGTTGATGCACCTGACCATACTGTTGCGGATTGCCAACACCCTGACCCTCGGTCTTAATGGCGATGCACTGCCCGAGTACTCCATGAGTGTCTCACGCTCAACCATATCGTTGTATTTTCCCGATGACTGGATTGAGCAACACCCGTTGACGGCGGCTAACTTTGCGGCCGAGCGCAGTTACCTCAGCAAGGCGGGGTTCAAACTGGTGGTCACCTGACCTTTGCTATAAAAGAAAATTGGCGCAGCGACACGGAGAAGGGAAAAAAGCTGTTCCTCTGAGGGGCTAAAGCTTTCATGACAGGGGTGGCAAACCATCGTCATGAATATTTGTGAATGGTCACACTTTCTCGGCCCCGTTGCGTCCGTCAAGGTTAAGATCGATCTCCCGGTACTCCTCCCGATCTCGGGTCAGCATGATGACGGCACCATCAATTAAATTGGTGCAGGCGTCATGTATGTGGACGCTGTCGTTCATAAGTGAGCTGGCAGTAAATGAGTCCACCTGACTGGAGCGAATCAACTCGTTAATCTGGCTGTTCATCTGTTCATTCTGCTCTTTCAGCTCTTGCTTGAGCTGGCTCGCATGATGACGAATATGGTCATAGTTGCGCCGCATCCCCAACAGATCAATCAACTTCAGAACTGACGCCAGGCACAACCGTAACTGGTTGTACTGGTCCCGTATCTGCTCATTGTCGCTGTGCAGGTATCGCCCCATATTGTTATAAACATGCTTAACGTGCTTGATGGTTTGAACAAAATCGCGACAGGCCACCTTGAGAGCAAACAACTCCTGTGCCTGCTGTCTGGGCAGATTACCCTCAATGGCACAGGAGTAATGAATGATATCTGCGTAAATGCCCTTGATATGACGGATGTAAAGCTCTTTGATCGTCCACGGTTGTTCGTCTCGCACCCAGTTGTTTACCAGCTCGGAGAGATTATCAGCCTCTCTGAGCTTGTCACCGGTGAGGTAGATGCCATAACAGATCAGCTCCAGGGAGTTGCGGTACAGGTGATCACATTCGCGTGTTAAAGCGCGCAGCGCTGCATCGGGATAGCTCAATACGGCAGGCGTCAGATGCCGTGCGCGGTGAATGTCGGAGTTATCCTGCGTGGCAAGATTCAGGTATGACTGCGTATCAGGATCGGTAAACAACGTTTCCAGCCAGCGGATCAGCCAGCGCGATACAGGTAAGAGAACGACAATGCCCAGAATGTTGAACAGTGTGTGAAACAGCGCCAGCTTCAGGGCATGGTCATCGGGTTCAATATGCAAAAGGTCGGCGGCCATAGCCACCACAGCCTTTAGCTGACTAAACAGTAAAACGGTCAAAATGGCAGTGACCACGTTAAAGACAATATGGGCAATAGCAAGCCGTTTTCCTGCGGCATTAGCACCAATCGCCCCCAGCACAGCGGTAATAGTCGTCCCTATATTGGAACCAATGGCCAGTGCCAGGGCGTTATCATAGGTCAACTGACCAGCAGCCAGGGCTGAAAAGGTCAACACCAGCACGGCATTAGTCGACTGCATAATGATGGTGGCCAACACACCAAAAAAGATGTACGCCAACAACCCGGCTAAGCCATCCATGGCATAGCTGCTGAAATCGATCACCCCCTGGAACGACTCAAAGCCCTCTTTCATGTAGTGAATACCAAGAAAGAGGAAACCCACACCCAGCAAGATGTAACCAAGGCCACTGACGTTTTTTTCTTTACGCGTTTTGAGCAGCAAACCGAACACCAGCAGCGGCATGGCGTAGGAGATCAATTTCAGTTTCATGCCATAAAGTGCCACCAGCCACGCGGCCAGCGTGCTACCGAGGTTGGCACCAAAAATAATCCCAACCCCGGCATTCAAGCCAATCAGACCGGCACTGAGAAACGAGATCACAATCACCGAGACCAGTGAACTTGACTGCAACAAAGCGGTGGAGGTGATACCAAAGGTCAGGCTTTTCCAGAGGCTGTCGGTGGTTTTTTGCAAGATGGTTTCCAGTACCCCACCGGTAAAAACCTTAAACCCTTTTTCCAGGTAAATCATGCCCAGCAGGAAAATGACAACACCGGCGGTGATCATCTGAAACTCAGGGCTGACCCAGAAGCCGTAGGTCAGCAACAAAAACACGGTTGGTAAAAAGAGGCGTCCAGGCATACGAGTCACGGCTGTGTGTTAATTACGGTCTTGATCGGTGCCCGATAATTGCCAAATCGGGATGGTCATTTTTGTTATCGACTGGCTTGCAGGCAAAGCCAATTTAATAATGATCTGAAACGACAGCTGTAAGAAATGAAGGCGAGGCCTTTACTGGTCAGACAAACCAGTTCAGCGAGCCATAACCGGCATTGAGCCATTTAAGAGGGGCACAAAACATAGCCGGAATGACAACTATTCATGCCCATCAATTCCTTGCCAATTAAACAAAATACATTACTTTTATTCCTATTGAGTGAGTAATGAGCAGTCATGTTCCGCACTGCTTTTTCTTCTGCGTATGCAACAGGTAACCGTGGGGTGCTCCCCCGCCTGTCTCTGTTTTATGTCGTGCGTCATACTCCATTGCAAAACTCAGGAAGCTAAAGGTTGCCTTAGTCCGAGGGTAGACAATGAAATTGCTAGATGAGATACATCATCGACTGGGTAGTAAATCCCGCATCCGCTCTCTATTCAAAGATATCAGTGTGCACGAGCTTGAGAAGATGCTTGATCGCCTCAAGGACGTTCATAAGGAGAAGCTGCAATCCCGGGTTAAAGAGGATGCCAGACGACAGAAGAAACTGGACGATATTGCGGCTATTCAAAAGGAGATGGCCGAGCTTGGCGTAACGCTCTCTGACCTCGACAGCATCGGGGATTCCGGCAAAAGTACCAAGCGTCGGCGGGTTGTAGCCAAGCATACCTTTCAGTACGAGAATGCCGCCGGTGAGACCATAGAATGGGAAGGCTCGACCACCGGCAGATTGCCCAAAGAGTTTCAGGAATACTTGGAAAAAACCAAGAAAAAACGGGCCGAGTGCATCGTTAAATGATGTCTGGCCAGTGGATGACCCCTGAAATACCAGGTCGTCCACATCCTCCGCGACAGTAAAAATACCCTTCCCCGCCCCGTCCTCCTGCTCAGGGCAAGTTACGCACCAGTAGTGAGAACTCATCCGCCTGAACACCTTCGGGCCTTGGTATTTTTACCCGGTGACCAGAGCCTGGCGCTGCATCAACGGATTCACCGTGACGGTTTTCCAGATGCGTCAGGTTAAACGTGTGGTTACCTTGTGGAGTCATCAGCTCCAGCGTATCGCCCAGCTCGAAGCGATTTTTCACATCGATGGTCAGCTGCTGGTCGTCACACTCAACGATCTCACCGACGAACTGCTGTTTGCTTTCGCGCGAGTTGCCCGTTTCGTAATTCTGATACTCGTCGTGTACGTGGCGACGGTAGAAGCCTTCGGTGAAGCCACGGTTAGCCAGGCTCTCCAGTGAGTCCATCATACCCATATCAAAAGGGACATCGGCTACAGCATCATCGATGGCCTGACGATAAACCTGGGCGGTTCTGGCCACGTAATAGAATGACTTGGTACGCCCTTCGATCTTCAGCGAGTGGATACCCATCTTGGTAAACCGGCGCACATGCTGCACTGCTCGCAAGTCCTTGGAGTTCATGATGTAGGTACCGTGCTCATCTTCAAAAGCAGGCATGTACTGATCCGGCCGGCCTCTTTCCTGTAGCAGAAAAATATCACCGCTCGGTTCACCCGTGCCAAGCGTTGGGGCGACCACAGGGATCACATCACCACTGTCAGTCTCCCGTGCTTCATGGGCCTGGTACTGCCAGCGACAGGCGTTGGTACAGGTTCCCTGGTTCGGATCTCTTTTGTTGATGTAGCCCGAGAGCAGGCAACGACCTGAGTAGGCGATGCACAAGGAGCCATGAACAAAGACTTCAATCTCTGTATCAGGACACGCCTCCCGAATCTCCTGTATCTCATCCAGCGACAGCTCCCGGGACAGAATAATTCGTTCCACCCCCTGCTTGGCCCAGAACTTCACTGTGGCAAAGTTCACGGCATTGGCCTGAACTGACAGGTGGACGGGCATATCTGGCCAGGTTTCGCGCACCATCATGATCAGGCCGGGGTCCGACATGATCAGCGCATCCGGCCCCATGGCAATGACCGGCTCCATGTCACGCAAATAGGTCTTCACCTTGCTGTTGTGCGGGGCAATATTGTTGGCCAGGTAGAGTTTTTTGCCCAGGGCGTGGGCTTCATCAATACCTTTTTGCAGATTATCCAGTTTAAAGTCGTTATTGCGGACTCTCAGGCTATAGCGGGGCTGACCGGCATACACCGCATCGGCACCATAGGCAAAGGCAAAGTGCATGTTTTTCAGGGTGCCCGCTGGCGAGAGAAGTTCCGGTTTCATGATGACCTACAGGAGATATTTTGAAATGGCGCGCATTATATCAACGCAGACAAAATGCAACAGTAGTGTCAACCACCGGTTCTATCAGGGCAGGGTAGGGAAAAATGGGCGGTGAGGGAGGGATGGTCCGTACCAGAGTTGTACCGGGTACGAACCTGAGTACAGGCAACAAGACTTACTTAATCTTGTATTCCTTGTACTCGACGTGCTTGCGAACAACCGGATCGTACTTTTTGAACACCAGTTTGTCAGGCGTGTTACGCTTGTTTTTGGTAGTTGTGTAGTAGTGACCGGTGCCAGCGGTGGAAACCAGCTTGATCTTCTCGCGAATACCTTTAGCCATGCTCTATGCTCCTGCCTCAGATTTTTTTGCTGCTAGCGCGCAGATCAGCCAGAACGGCGTCAATGCCTTTTTTGTCGATGATGCGCATGCCTTTGGCAGAAATACGCAGACGCACAAAACGCTTTTCGCTCTCAACCCAGAAACGCTTGCTGTGCAGGTTTGGCACAAAGCGGCGGCGGGTTTTGTTCTGAGCGTGGGAAACGTTATTCCCGGTCATCGGACGCTTGCCGGTAACCTGACAAACCTTGGACATGTGATTGGCCTCTCAAACCGTATCTAAAACCAAATAAACCAGCCATGAGGCCGGAAAACTCAACTGAATGCCAGTATCTGCTTCGGGCAGTTCGGTTACAGAGTCAAGAGACCATCAAGACTCATCAGCAGCTACCCTCATACAACGATCGGGCTTTATATCAAATTCAGCCGTCCGTTGCAAATCCATTGCGGCGCAACCCCGCATTAAATCAGCAATTAAAAGGCTTTGAAGGCGTATCTCGTCTATCTTGACTGATGATCAAAAAGAGCAGATATGCGTCTTGCAAGGGGAAATAATGAGCCGCTTTCAGGATTTTCGAGCCGTTATCGTGAATCAGGTTCAGGCGCTGCTGGCCAAGCGCATGTCGAAAAAAGAGTGTGAGCAGATACTGTCGCTGGCCGACGCCTATTACCAGGGTATCTCACCCCAGGACCTCACCCAGATCAACAGTGATGACTGTTATGGGGCGTTGCTGTGCCTGTGGCAGTTCCTGCAAAGCAGACCGGCGCAACAGATCAAGATTCGCGCCTACAATCCCGAGCCAGAGACCCACCACTGGCACTCGACCCACAGTATTGTTGAGATCATTGTGACCGACATGCCGTTTCTGGTCTCTTCGGTGCTGATGGAACTTGATCGCCAGAAAATAAAGGTATACGCCCTTAACCACCCGACTCTGTTGTCCCGGCGCGATGGTAACGGCCAGTTGCGCGCCATTGGGCCGGACCCGGCAGCTGTGAGTGAAGCGGTGATCCGCATGGCCATTGATCGCCAGCCCGACCGGGCGGATTTGGCCAAAGTTTCCCGTGGTATCCGCAGTACGGTTGAAGATGTGCACAGGGTGGTCTCCGACTGGGAAGCCATGCAGAGCCGACTGGCCGAGGCAACCCAGTATTGCCAGGACCATCGGCCAACCCGGGACAGTGAATACGAAGAATCCCTGGCTTTTTTACACTGGCTGAAAAAGGATAACTTTCTGTTTATAGGCTTTCGTTACTACGAAATCATTGAGCAGACTCACAGCCTGACGCTGCGTGCCCATAATCAGAGCGGCCTTGGCACCTTTCGGGATGATCAGTCCGATAGCCCGGTGGAGCGGGAGCTACCTGCCAATATTGCGGCGCAAATCCGTGCCCCGAACCTGCTGGTGATCACCAAATCCACCAGTCGCTCCACCGTTCACCGCAGTGCCCATCTGGACTACATCGGCATAAAACAGTTCAATGACGACGACAGAGTGATCGGTGAGTGGCGCTTTTTTGGCCTGTTTTCCTCCAGTGCCTACAACGCGGCACTGGACTCCATCCCCCTGATCCGGAACAAAGTCGCCAGACTGCTGCAAAACAGCTGTTGCCATGTCAACAGTCATCGCGGCAATGCCCTGCGCCATATTATTCACAGCTACCCAAGGGATGAGCTTCTGCAGGCCAGCTACGCCCAGCTGGAAAACGTCATCAATGGCATACTGGACTGTCATGAGCTGCGTCAGCTGAAGGTTTTTCTGCGACCTGACGCTTACGATCGCTTTATCACCGTGTTGGTCTACGTCTCAAGAGATAACTTCAATACCGAGTTGCGGCTGAAAATGCAGCAGATTCTGCTCAGTGAGTTAAGCGGCAACAGTATCGACGTGAACGTCCAGCTCTCGGAAAACCCCATGGCACAGCTGCGCTTTACCGTGCACTGCCAACACGCCACCGAGCTGAGCGTTGACGTTGAGCAGCTCGAAGCGATGATTAACGAAGCCATGCTGAGCTGGTCGGACCACCTGCAGCAATCCCTGAAAGAGGCTTTTGGTGAAGCCGCCGGCAACCGGCTGACCCAGTGCTATCTTGAGGCCTTTCCTGCCGCTTACCGGGAGGATGTCACGCCACGTCAGGCGGTGGCGGATATCCAGCGCCTGGAAGCCATCAAGGACCACCACCCCATCAGCACCAGCCTCTACCGGCCAGTCACTGACCATTACCGCTGGCATTTTCGAGTGCTTGGTAAAGGCCCTCTGCTGGCGCTATCTGACATTCTGCCCATCCTGGAAAAGATGGGCGTCAAAGTACACAGTGCCAGACCGTACGCCATCAACCCGTGCGGCCTGCAACGGATGTGGGTACTCGATTTCAGTATTGAACCCAATGGCAGTGCCATCGCCAGCAAGGCCGAGGCCAGCACGGGCAACACCAACCTTGAGGATACTTACCTGCGTGAGCAGTTCCGCGAGGTGTTTATTCGCACCTGGAAAGGTCAGATGGAAAATGACGGGTTTAACGGCCTGCTGGTTTCTGCCGGCCTGAACTGGGAGCAGGTGGTGCTGATCAGAGCGTTATCCAAGTACCTGTTACAACTGCAGGTGCCATTCAGCCAGAGCTATATGCAAAAGGTGCTGAACAGCAACCCGGCCGTAGTTCGCGAGCTGGCCGACCTGTTCAGCATTCGGTTCAACCCAGGTTTCCGCGGTGACCGCCAGGCTATGGCCAGTGCCAGCACCGAACGCATCAACCAACTGCTGGACAAAGTGGCCAATCTGGATGAAGACCGCATTTTGCGCCATTTTCTCAGCGTAATCGACGCCATTTCCAGAACCAGTGCCTACCAGAAAGATAACGATGAGCCAAAAAGCTATCTTGCCATCAAGCTAATGCCCGGGCGCATTCCCACCTCACCGCAGCCAAGACCGATGTTTGAAATATTTGTCTACTCGCCCAGGTTTGAAGGCATTCACATGCGCGGAGGGAAAATTGCCCGGGGGGGATTGCGCTGGTCTGACCGAATGGAGGATTTTCGTACGGAAATTCTCGGTCTGGTCAAGGCCCAGATGATCAAGAATGCCGTGATTGTCCCCCACGGCGCCAAGGGTGGCTTTGTCACCAAACAGTTGCCCAGCTCCCGGGAAGATATACACACCGAGGGCATCACTTGTTACCGTGCCTTTGTCTCCGGGCTGCTGGACCTGACCGATAACCTCCAGGCCGGTACTATTATCCCACCGCAAGACGTGGTTCGTTACGACGATGACGACCCGTACCTGGTGGTGGCGGCGGACAAAGGCACCGCCAGTTTTTCCGATATTGCCAACAACGTCGCCAAAACCTACGGCTTCTGGCTTGGTGATGCCTTTGCCTCCGGCGGGAGCCAGGGCTACGACCACAAAAAAATGGGTATTACTGCCCGGGGCGCCTGGGAGTCGGTCAAGCGCATTTTCAAAGAGCGGGGGATCGACACCCAGAGTCAGGATTTCACGGTGATCGGCATTGGTGACATGTCTGGTGATGTGTTTGGCAACGGCATGCTGCTCTCCAGACACATCCGCCTGCTGGCCGCCTTTAACCACCAGCACATTTTTATCGACCCGGAGCCAGACACAGAAGTCAGCTTCCTGGAGCGCCAGCGGCTGTTCAATTTGCCCCGTTCGTCCTGGGATGATTACGACCGCGACAAGCTTTCTGCCGGTGGGGCCATATTTTGCCGCCAGCAAAAAACGGTTGTACTCAGTGAGGCAGCACGAAAACGGCTGAATGCAGAAAAATCCATATTCTCACCGGCCGAGCTGATTCAAACCATACTCAAAGCCCGGGCCGACCTGTTGTGGAATGGTGGTATCGGCACCTATGTCAAGGCCAGCGGTGAGAACAATGCCGATGTCAGCGATCGCTCCAACGACAGTGTTCGTATAAGCGCCACAGAGCTTAATGTGCAGGCCGTGGCTGAGGGCGGTAACCTGGGGTTGACGCAACTGGCCAGAATCGAGTTTGCCCGCCAGGGTGGCCTGATCAGTACCGACGCCATCGATAACTCTGGTGGCGTCGACAGCTCGGACCACGAAGTCAACATCAAGATCCTGCTCAACCGAATGGTGGATGATGGTGATATCACTACCAAACAGCGCAATCTATTGCTGGCCAGCATGACCGATGAAGTTGCAGCGCTGGTTCTGCGCCACAACTTTTTACAGAGCCAGCGCTTAAGCCTGAGCCTGCAGCTGAGTGTGCAACTGTTTAATGATCACCGCTTCCTGATTCGCAAACTGGAGCTCAAAGGCCGGCTAAACCGGTCGCTGGACTGCCTGCCTTCTGATACTGATCTGAAGGCCAGAATAAAAGCTGGTGAAGGGTTTACCCGCCCGGAAATTGCCACACTGTTATCTCACACCAAACTGGACCTGTTTGAAGCCCTGGTAGCCGCCCGTGTGGATCAGGACCCGGTGCTGGCGGCCAAACTGCTGGATTACTTCCCGTCCCCCCTGCGGGTGCGGTTTGTTGAGCAGATCATGGACCACCCCCTGAAAACCGAGATACTGGCCACTCACCTCAGCAATGAGATTGGCAACCGCATGGGTGCCACATTTATTGAGAACATTCAACAGGCTACCCGCAATCCGGAGCTGAACTGCGTGCGCGCCTTTATGGCCATCAAGGAGATTTTCTCCATCACTGCCATCTGGGACCAGTTTGAGAGCCTCGGGTTTACTGTTAGAAATGCCATTCAGAACATTGAGCTGTTCCGGATACAACTGCATATTGAAAAAGCCTGTATCTGGCTGTTGAGGAACCACGCCAACGAACTCAACATTGAGGCACTGATCAGTAACTACAAGCCAGGTGTGGCCGCGGTTAGTGGCCAGTTGGCGCAACTGCTTGGCGAAGATGATTGCGAGTGGCTCGGGGGACGGGTTGCGGCCTTGCAAGAGGGGCATCTGCCCCTGGCGCTGGCAGAGACCTGTGCCGGTCTGCGTTACCTTTACTACGTCCTGTTTATGGTCTGCGTTGCCAGCAAGTACAAACTGACGGTGACCGATGTGGCTTCTGTCTTTTTTGCCCTGGAAGACGCTCTCTGTCTGCCTTGGCTCAGGGAGCAGATCCGCCAGCTGCCGGTAAACGACCTCTGGCAGCGCAAGGCACAGTCATCACTCAAGGATCAACTGGATCGCACCCTCAATGACAACTGCATTAATGTGCTGACCCACTCCAGGGAAAAACCGGATCAACAACTGAAACAATGGCTGAAGAAAAATGCCGAGCCGATCAAACGCTGGCAGACAACCGTTGTAGACATACAATCCGCCCGGGAGAAAAATTTCGCCATGCTGTCGGTGGCGGTACAGGAGTTATCTCTCATCGCTTCTGCGCACTGATGGGTCCGGCCCGGCAACCTGTTGAGATATCGCCCAACACCTTGCTGCAAGGCGCCAACTGACAAACTAAGGAGTTGTCCTGAAGAGGCAAAAAAAAGCCGGTACTCGGGGGAAGAGTACCGGCCACAGTATGGGCCAAGCTACAGAAAGCTCAAAAAAGTAGCCTGCGACCCAACTCATGGGTTGGATTACAACCCTGAGCTAACACACAAC
>JAQFVO010000079.1 GCA_027942505.1 Endozoicomonas sp.
GACCGGTAGTTCAGTCGGTTAGAATGCCGGCCTGTCACGCCGGAGGTCGCGGGTTCGAGTCCCGTCCGGTCCGCCATACAATGAAACCCTTACGATACCTGTCGTAAGGGTTTTGTCGTTTATAGACCCTTAAAACAAAGGGTTAAACGCATTTTGCCGGAGGGTTTGCCCTCCCTGCAAACAAGCTATTTTTCACTCTTTTATATTGTTTTCTCTCTTCTCTGTGAAAAAGTGGAGGAATTGGCCCTTCGACTCCTCCACTTTTTTTGTTCTTCAATATCAGTACGTTAGTTTTAAATTCATCGGAGGTCGCGTTGGCGGTTTCGGGTTGCTTATCTGGTAGACTCTCGGGACTGTATTCAGAGTATTATCAGGTTTCAATACAAGCGGTTTTCATTTTCTTTTATTCGTACAGATTCTATGAATATTTCTGAAGTTGACTACAAGGAGCTGCCTCTGTCTCTTTTGCTTGAAGCGGATCCTTCTGAACAGAAGATTGGAAAATATCTGCCTCGCTCTATCTGTTTTGTGGCACGAGAGAAAGAGGAAGCCGTGGGTGTCTGCGCAGTTCTTCCTCTTGGTGAGAATGTTTATGAGTTGATGAATATTGCTGTGGGTCCAAAGCAGAAGGGTATTGGAACTCAATTATTGAGCAGTGTGATTGTTTCTGTAAAAGCCATGGGAGCCAGGAAACTGCTGGTAGGTACTGGCACCTTCGGCTATCAGCTGGCGTTTTACCAGCGAGCCGGTTTTCGGGTGATATCGGTAGATCGGGATTTTTTCCTGCGCAACTATGACGAGGCTATCTTTGAAGACGGAATTCAGCACAAAGATATGCTCAAGCTGGAAATTGAGTTTTAATTGTCATCAGGCACCGGGGCAAGGAGAGCCATTTCTCTAAAATATCGCTGTTCAGTCCACAGCATTGGAAATGGCTTGAGGCAGTCCTTCAGTGTCAATACCCATGTTCCTGTGTTGCAGAGAATCGATTCCTGAATGTCCGGAGCCAGGCAGGTGAGGCGTATGAACTTGGAGATTTTGGCTTTGTCGGTTTTCTCCTTGTCTGCCAGTTCCCGAACACTTTTGAACTTCCCGTTCTCCAGTATTTTGATCCAGCGGTGGCCCTGAATTAATGCTCTTTGCAG
>JAQFVO010000098.1 GCA_027942505.1 Endozoicomonas sp.
GATCGCCAGCTATAAGCGCTGACGGGGAACAATTATAGTACTGATTTTTACCGGCAATCCTTTTAAGATGGATCAACACCACCTCACTGTTGCCCAGCACTAAACGATCGCCGCCCATAATGATTGAGCCATTTGACCTAATATCACCGGCTGTTCGTGACAGCCTGTTCAACAAAAGCCAGTTCCGGGCTGATCTGACCATCGCCAGCTCGCCCGTACCTGCCTATAAAAAGTGTCTGAAAGAGGCTACCTGCAAACTGGATGCCTGGTTTGTTGAGGGTATAGCCATTGAAGAGCTGGTACTGGCCAGAGCGTGGCTCATTGACCAGGTGCTGCGCCTGGCCTGGGAGCACCTGCCCTGGAACCAGGGCTGCCCGGTGGCCCTGCTTGCTGTCGGGGGGTATGGTCGGGGGGAACTGCATCCCGGGTCAGATATCGATATTCTGATCCTGCTGGCGCAAGATCACTACCAGCAGCACCAGGATGCCATTGAGCACTTTTTGATGCTGCTTTGGGATATCGGTCTGCAAGTTGGCTCCAGCGTTCGCTCCCTTGATGAATGCGCCAGTCAGGCCGCACAGGATGTCACTATCATCACTAATCTGATGGAGTCCCGGTTGATTTGTGGCCCGGCCGATTTGCACCAGCAACTGCTGGAGCGCATCAACAGCAGCCATATGTGGCCAGGCAAAGCGTACTTGCTGGCCAAAGTTGAAGAGCAACGTAAACGACACAAGAAGTACAATGATACCGAGTATGACCTCGAACCCAATATCAAAAGCTCACCCGGTGGACTGAGAGATCTGCACATGCTGGGCTGGGTAGCGCAGCGACATTACGGCACCCACGACCCGGCTGAGCTGCTGCAACTTGGCTTTCTCAGCAGCAGCGAATATCAGCAGCTGCAAAGCGCCAGGGCTTTTCTCTGGCAGGTGCGCTGGGCCCTGCACAGTCTGGCTGGACGCTGCGAAGATCGACTGCTGTTTGACCACCAGCGCACCCTGGCCAGACAGTTTGGCTACCACGACCGCAAGGGGGCTCTGGATGTTGAGCAGTTTATGCAGCGCTATTTTCGCACTGTAATGGTCGTCAGCCAGTTAAAAGACATGCTGATCCAGCACTTTGACGACGATATTCTCAGCGCCGACAGCCCGCAGCTGGTACAACCCATCAATGACCGTTTTCGCCTCGTCAATCACTACATTGAGCCGGTCGACGATGATGTTTTTACCCAGTATCCACCGGCCATACTGGAGATATTTGTCCTGATCACCCGGGATCAGAGCATCCAGGGCCCTACCGCCGAGACCATCCGACTGATCCGCGACCATCAGGAGCTGGTCGACGACAATTTTCGTAAAGACCCCCGTTGTACCCGGTTGTTTCTCGAGTTATTGCGTGCCCCTTTTGTGCTTACCACCACTCTGAAAAGGCTGGCACGTTACGGGATCCTTGGGCGCTATCTGCCTGAGTTTGGCCAGATTATCGGACAAATGCAGTATGATCTGTTCCATATTTACACGGTAGATGCCCATACTCTGCTGCTGATCAAACATTTGCGCAGCTTTTCCTGCCCGGACAGTTCCGAGCGCTTTCCCGTCGCCGCCCGAATCATCCACAAAATCCCCAAGCCGGAACTGCTCTACCTGGCCGGCTTGTATCACGATATTGGTAAGGGCCGTGGCGGTGATCACTCTCAGCTTGGCGCCATTGAGGCAAAAAAATTCTGCCGTGTGCATGGCCTGGAAAAAGAAGATACGTCACTGATCGTCTGGTTAGTGCGCGAACACCTGACGATGTCCATCACCGCACAGAAAAAGGACTTGTCCGACCCCTGGGTGATTCAGGATTTTGCCCGTCAGGTGGGCACTCAGGAGCGACTGGAATATCTCTACCTGCTGACCGTTGCCGACATCAATGCCACCAACCCAAGCCTCTGGAATGGCTGGCGCGCCTCGCTGCTGCAACAGCTGTTCTGGCAGACCCACAGGCTGCTCAAGCGCGGCGTCAACAACCTGCCGGAAGCCAACGAACAGATCGCCCTGACCAAACAACGGGCCATGGACCTGCTGGCTCATATGGGCATTCAGGAAGAACCTGTCTCCTATCTTTGGGATCAGTTTGACGATGAGTACTTCCTGCGCCACCAGAGCGATGAGATCAGCTGGCAAACGGCAGCGATTCTCAGCCACACGTCTGAGGAGCCGTTAGTCATCATTCCCGAGGTACCCGATGGCTATGAACAGCAAGGGTCAAAAGTGTTTATCTACACCCGTGATCAGCCCAGCCTGTTTGCCGCCACGGTGGTCGCCTTTCACCGGCTACACCTGGCCATTCAGGAGGCCCGTATCATCACCTCGCGCACCAACTACAGCCTGGACACCTACACAGTGCTGGAGGAGGATGGTTCCGCCATTGGCGCCAACGACGAGCGCATCGCTGAGATAAAAAGTCACCTGTTGCATGTCCTGAGCGCGCTGGACAAGTTCCCGGACCTGATCCGCCGGCGAACACCGAGGCGGCTGCGCTATTTCAACCACCAGCCGCAAGTGGTGCTCAGCAGCCAGATCGAACCCCGGCAGACAGTGCTGGATATCAACGCCACTGACCGCTCCGGTCTGCTGGCCCTGATTGGCAAAACCTTCACCAAACTTGGTCTGCAAGTGCACGGAGCGAAAATTGCTACCTTTGGCGAGAAGGTCGAGGACCGCTTTATTATCGCTGACAGTGACGGCAAACCGATCAGTGACGCCATTTTCTGTCGGCTTATCCGCACCGAGCTGCTCAAAGCGCTGAAAAAATTCTCCGGGCTTGATGCCATCGCCTGACCATCAGGAGACACGCATCACGCTACCGGTATAAAAGTCAATTATCGTACAATGCCGCCCGACTCATCGATCAACCAAAGGCAGCAATCATGATCTATGCCTACATCCCCAAAGGTAGCCCCCGGGAAAACCGCTTTACTCTTGACCGGGTAACTCCAGCGTTTCCTCCTGAACGGGGCACCGTATGGCTCGATGCCACCGAGCCTGACGCCGATGAGCATCTTTGGTTGACCAGCTACTTCCCCGGTTGCCTGCCGGAAGAAGAGGAACTCGGTGAGATTGAAATATCGTCGCGCTATTACGAAACAGAGAGCGGCATTCATATTCGCTCACTGTTCCCTCACCGTTCAGGCCACGAGCTGCGTAATATCAATGTGGCGTTCAACCTGAGGGCCGACAAACTGATCACCTTGCAGGATGAGCCGACCGGCCTGTTCCGGCTGATGCGCAAACACCTGAAAACCGGGCATGTTAAGGCAAAGACGCCACTGGACATCATTATCGCCCTGTTTGATGCCAAGGTTGAGTACCTGGCCGACACCCTGGAAGAGGTTTACGAAGACCTTGAACGGGTCAGTCAGAATGCACTGTCGGACAAAAATCAGGACGTCGACGAACAGCTGCGCACCATCACCTTACAAGAGGACCTGAACGGCAAGGTCCGACTGAATCTGCTCGATACCCAGCGATCACTTCGTTATCTGCTGCGCGCCTGCGGCCATCTGCTGAACGAGGAGCAGCGTGACACGATCCGGGATATGCTGCGTGACATTGAGTCCCTGACACCGCATACCGGCTTTTTATTCGAAAAAATCAACTTTTTGATGGAGTCCACCATGGGCTACATCAATCTGGAACAGAACAATATCATCAAGATATTTTCGGTGGCCGCAGTGATGTTTCTGCCCCCCACCCTGATTGCCAGTATTTACGGCATGAATTTTAAAATCATGCCGGAGCTGGCAGTAAAATACGGCTACCCCATGGCACTGGGACTGATGTTAATGAGTGCCCTCGCTACCTTCCTGTTTTTTAAACGCAAGGGCTGGTTATAGCTGGTTATCTTAGGCTACCCGCTGCCCGCAAAAGCACAAACGGTTGTGGCTTTGCGGGCGGCAGGTAGCGGCTAGCGTCCTGAAATGTGGATATTATTTAAAGACAACTCCTTATCCCTCCATTAACAATGGCTTTCGGATGGAACCACGAAGGACACGAAGAGCACCAAGAAGAGAT
>JAQFVO010001214.1 GCA_027942505.1 Endozoicomonas sp.
CACCATGCAGGCCGTGGTGGATCAGGCGATCATGCTCGGTCAGTGTGGGTGGTTTGGCCCGGCGCTTTGCCGGTCTCGTGGGCGCAGCCACCGGTCTTTATGCCATCAAACGGAGTCTGGAAGCCATCTTATCCACGGGTGATAAGTTCGAGCGACTGGACGTTCAGCTAGAAGCGCTAATGGGTTCGGCAGCGGAAGGTGACCGGGCCTTGCAGTGGATCAAGGATTTCACCAAGAACACGCCGTATCAACTGGATCACGTTACTGACGCCTTTGTCCGCCTGAAGGCATTTGGCTTCGACCCAATGGACGGCACCATGCAGGCCGTGGTGGATCAGGCGATCATGCTCGGTGGCGGCTTTGACCGGCTGCGCGGTATCGCGGTGGGTCTTGGTCAGGCCTGGGCCAAGCAGCGGTTACAAGGGGAGGAAATCCTTCAGTTGGTGGAGCGTGGCGTCCCTGTTTGGGAAATGCTCGAAAAAGTCACCGGCAAGAATGTTCTGGAAATCCGCAAGCTATCGGAGACCGGCAAGCTGGGCCGTGATGTTATCCGTGCCCTGATTGATGAGATTGCCCGGGGGGCTGATGGTGCCGCAGCCAAGAATATGACCCTGCTGACCGGCTACGTCAGCAACCTCAAGGACGAATGGTCATATTTTCTCGACGCCATCGGCGACAGCGGTGTGCTGGATTACGCCAAGGCACAGATGAAGTTTCTGTCCGAACAGATCAAGGCCATGAACCGCGATGGTCGTCTTCAGGAGTTGGCAAAACAGATTAGCAATACCTTTATTGCGATGGGGGAGGCGGCAAAAAAAGCGGTTGCCGACATCACCATTGCTGAGGTTATCAGTAAGGCAGAAAGCGGTTTTTCTGCCTTGACCCAGGGACTGGATTCGGTCGCTAAAAGCTTCACGGTTACCACTAATACCATTTCGGCCTTTTTCAACGGCTTTCTGGTCAGCATCAAAGGCATGGCGGCAGGTGTCCTGTATACCGCTGGCGAGATTATCAACGGCTGGGGGTTGATTGCTGAGGCAATCGGTGTGGACACCATTGCTAAAAAGGCAAAATCCACGGTCAATTATCTGCGGTCGCTGGGGCAGGAGTTTCTTGTTCAGGCAAACGATAATGTCAAAGCGGCCAGCGAATCCGCTGGGAAGGTGTGGGAGGCGGTAACGGAAAAAGCCGAGAGTTCCGCCAAAAAATTCCTGACCACCCTCAAGCACAGTAACGACCAAAGCAAAAAAACAACCGGAGAGTTGACGGAAAACTACCAGCAGGTCAATGAGGCCGTTAGGGAGGTTGGGCAGACATTCGGAGAAACCTTCGAGAGCGCTCAGCAAGCTCTGGAAAAAATTAACGCCTCAGAAACACGGGTTGAGTTGGCAGCCTTGGGCGTGGTGTTGGCTGAGTCCCTGCGGGCCGGGGTGATTTCCCAGGAGGAATATTATCAGGCCACGGAAGCGAGTCGGGCAAAGCTGGCGCAGTTTAATAAAGAAGCGGAGAAAACCAGCAAGACAGTAAAAGACGTCGGCGATACCGCCGAGGAAGCTGGTGAGCAACAAACCGAAGCCATGGAAAACGCTACGTCTGTAGCGGAGGCAATGGCTGGGCATTACAACGCCATCACCGCTGAGCTACAGGGCATGAGCAGTGCTGCTCATGATTCATTTATTGCCATGCAGCGTGGGGTAGGCTCTGTCGATACCAGCCGGGTCAAAGGCGATATTGCCGAACTGAAAAGTGAGCTTAAGCAGACCAACCAACAGCTGCACAACCTGCGACACGCTCAACAGGTCTTTGATGCCACCGGCATAAGTCGATGGTTTAATGAAACCGCAACCGATGCCGCCTA
>JAQFVO010000104.1 GCA_027942505.1 Endozoicomonas sp.
CTACTGGTATATCAGACGCCTGCTAATCGTTAGTAACCTTCGGTTTTAAAGAGCCTGCGAGCAGTAGCCAGTCTGTCGGCGCTGTTTGCCCGGAGCGTCCATTATACTATGATCGGCTAATAGTTCACCATGGTAATTATCTGATAGCACTTTAGGCCATAGACTTTTCTTGCGTTCTATGCTAAACGCGCGCACGCGGTCCTTTATATGCGCCAGATTTTATTTGCTTCTAAATAGCACCTTTGGCCACACCAGCTTTTTGCAGCTCGGCTATTATTACTTCAACGACAACAAACGGAGTAAACGAAATGCAAACTGTAAATTTAAGTGCTAACGAAGTGCTGGAGCATCTGAACATTAAGCTGCCAGCAGGCTGGACCCACGAAGCAAACGAAATTGACACCGTTTGTTACGACCACGTAAACCACGGCTTAGGTTACATCGTAACATTAAACATTTGCCCTTGCAAAGGCTATAACTTTACCGTCCACGAGTTCCACGACGCGAAGCAAGCCGACAGGGAATATGAGGAAACTAACGATTTCCTTACTTACGACGAAGCGCTTTCGCATATCCGCACTCGCGTAGACATGTTTATGAACCCGATGGATTATTTATCGGAATAGCACGATTGGCCACACCAAGCATCACAGTTTGTTAGATACTACTTACATCGGGAGCAAACGACTCCCAACCACAACAAAATTAAGAAAAGGTGAATACCATGTACGATCTGACTAAAGAATACAAAACCAAAGCAATGGCAGTTAACGCTATCCGCATGACTGCTACTAACAAGGGCTGGAAAGTGCTGTCCACCGACGAAGCTGCGACCCACGTGTGGCCGAGCGCTGCGGGCTTTACCGTTAACAACACCACGCTTAACCTTGCGCTGGGCTTTATTACCGAAGAGCAAGCCGAAGTGGCACAACGTGTACCAGCTGGCAGCGTCACCGACGGCAAGGCACTGGAAGCGGTAAATGCGGCCCTTGCTGAGCAGGCTAATGTGGATAAAAAGGCTCCGAAGCTGCAAGCGCCGTCCAAGCTCGAGCAGGACAAAAAGGCCGCTAAGGCTTCTAAGAAGGCGGCTAATGAATCCGCGGAGCCGAAAGCGCCAACTCGCTGCGAAACCAAAAACGGTGCGCGTCGCCCGTTGCGTGGTAAAACGCTGCTGGTGTGGGAGACTGCCGAGCGCATGGCTGCCACTGGTACTATTCCGACCATGAAGCAAGTCCACGAAGAGTTGCTTAAAACGGAACCCGGTTTTAATAAAACCACAACTGGCATCCAGTATTACGCTTGCAAGGCGTACAACGGATGGGAGAGCTCAAAAGGTTCAAAATAAAGTTGATACTAAATGCTGTCGGTGTATAATAACTACATCGACAGCAAACTGGAGTTAAGCACCATGGAAACGAAAACTTTCATCTTATTCGCAGCCGAAGTAATTAGCGAAAATATGAACTACTTGGCCGATGCCGATTGCGGTGACGAAATTGACAGCAGCTTGGAACAAAACGAAAAGCTGATGGAGCTGGTAAAACGTGCTATG
>JAQFVO010001217.1 GCA_027942505.1 Endozoicomonas sp.
ACCTCGGGACGGTAGCTTGACGCGATGACCTTCAGGTAGGTTGCCAGAATATCGCCACCATCATGAACCAGGGAGTCATACTTGCCGGCCTGGGCATTGCCCAGCGAATCCTCACCAATCCCGGAGCTGCGCACGATCAAGGCAACATCGCCAGCTCCCGGGGCGTCCGTCAGCGCCTGTTGGACTCGCACAATTTCGGCGACCGCAGGCTGCGATCTTAGCTGCTGGTAACAATCGTCACTAGCCACAAAAGAGGACATGGCCTCAAGCCAGCGGCCTTGTTTTTGCGGATCTGACGCCCCGCTTTTCCCGATCCAGTCCCGGAGCACGGCCAGAGTCCCTGTGTTCTGTCCAAATTCGTGACCATCATCGAGGGCAGACAGAAGTGGTGAAAGATCCATCGGCACATTTTCCAGGCTTTGCCATACCTTTCCCGCTATACAACCAAAGGGCGGGACTTTCAGCCCAACATCCCTTAGTACCTTAAGGTACATCCCCTTCCCACCCCAGCGAGCGCGATCCGCGCCAGTGTGACGATGATTGGCTTGATCCAGCCAGACGCATTGCCGCTGGGCCAGCGGATGAAGATTAGCACGACTGCCCAGGCCTACTGAGTGACCCAATACTGCAGGTGGTTGTGGTGCACATCGTTTTTTACCGGTGGGATGGCCAGCGTTCTTTCCCGCACGGTTCTCAACAACTGGACTGTCACTGACTGAACCCGGCGAACTAGCATGGATATTATTGTTCGACGTATTTTCGATCATGATATTCAACGCAAGGAGTCGCTCCTTTGCCACAGTCCTTTTGCCAAGCCTGACAAGACTTGAGTCAGCACCTGAATAAGCACAAGTTTTTAAGACATTTTTATTTTAAAAAGTTCACTGGTGATCCCCTTGGGAACTGCCCTGAAATGCTTTCCACATTTCAGGACGCTACCCGCAAAGGCCCACCCGTTTGTGCTTTTGCGGGCAGCGGGAGGCGGGTAGCGCCCCTGGAAACGTGGAAATTATTTCTGGACAATTCCTTATCTGAGTCATTGTCAGTTTCCGGGACATTTGCCTGATATTAATGACCACATTACCAGTGATCTGGCCACCACCGTCTTGGCCAACTGTCGACAAGCTTTATATCGCAATTTTAAATAGCCATAGCAACTATATACCCATTATTTGCATAAATATTGACAGATTATTATAAGAGGAACTATCGATGCACACGGGGAGTCTTTAACCACAACTGAACAATTGAGTAGTTCGATGGATCTCCCTGGCAAATATCCCTTTTTTAATGTCGGTTTTGATGAACCAACGGGACTTTCGTTTCAAGATGATACATCAGGTCCTCAGTTGCACCATCAAGGTATGTCTGTTCAATCCCTGAACTCTTCTTGTCCTCCTTATTTCAGCCAGTCGGCGGCAGAGCAAAATAATGCTGATTCAGTTCATCCATTGACAGGATTTCGTATTACATCCCTGAGGCGACCTGTTTTTAACGTTTTTCATATGCTGGATATTCCCACACTTCCAGTATCATATTTTGTTAAATATGTGCCTGAGAATTCTCTTCAATCCGTTGATGATGCGTCACTCATCACACCAGGCAGTTGTCACTGCGTTCAGTCATCCTTGTCAGGAAAAGAACCTGGTGTAAGAGACCCAACACCAGTGAACCGATTGAGTTCGGACCATCACTCAAGAAACCTTCCTGCCGAGCAAGCTAACCCACAAAATTCACGGCCAGTTGCTGTAGCTAACCCGTCAAACCTGCAACAAGCTACAAGTGACAATCCAGTGAACTCAACAAAAATGGTTGCCGATAAATCGTTACAAGCTAAGCGCCGAAGGGAGCGCGCAAGAGAGCGTCGTAAAGATCCCGAATACGTAGAGCGCGAAAGGGAGCGCCAAAGGATGCGCTACCGTAATCCCGCCTTTGCAGAGCGCGAAAGGGCGCG
>JAQFVO010000141.1 GCA_027942505.1 Endozoicomonas sp.
GACTGGAAGGCCACATTGAACGGCTGGCCGTGGAGGGGAGTCAGGTTCACACCCACCAGGCGCGCTCTCATGCCGGCATTGGTGCAGGACGGATGGAGCGCGGCAGTATCGAGCAATTCGGCGCTGGACGATGCGAGGTTTTTACTGATGATGAGGAGGCCATGGCCGGTATCGTCGCTGGCATAGCGGTAGGAGACTTGAAACAGATGACCGTGGCCGGGTGTCGGGTCAAAACCAGAGCGAGAAGGAGCTTTGCCGGTATCGGGGCAGGACAGCTGGGCGCTGGAAGTGCGGGCGAACGGAACCACGTCGATAACCTGGTTGCCGTGGACAGTAGCGTAGAAACCTTGGGCAATGCCTATGCCGGTATCGGGGTAGGTTACCTGAATTCCGGCAGGGCCGACCGGATGACATTAATCAATTGCTCGGTCACAGCTTGGGGTGAACGTGTTCGTACGGGTGTCGGTGCCGGCTCTAATGCTGGCCAGATCAACAACCTGATCAGCGTGGGGTGTCAAGCATGCAACGGCGACGGTACTGCCGGTCTGGAATCAGGCAATGAAGACGGCGCGGCACAGGGTACCGCCTCGCTGAACAGCCGAATCAACGACAAACTGCAAACGTTGAACCCCCCTGACCTGCACGGTCTGTGCTGTCACGCAGACCCGCGTTTTATCACCACCGACTGCGCGTCGCTACCTCATAACGACACTCGCCCGGTGTGTCAATCGACGCCGCTGAGGCCTGCCTGTGGCACTGTCTGGCTACCCATTGAGGTCAACAACGAGGAAACGTTAAACAGCATCGGACACAATGCCAGTTTTCCACCCGATGCCTTTTATATCCAGACCCGTGATCTGGACGGTTCCAGGCTGAACAGTAATCCCGACATCGTGTTCGATGGTCATTACGACGGCCAGAACCATGTGATCCGGAATCAGCATGTCTGCCTGTTCAGACGGTTGGGCGGCACCCTGAAAAACCTGCACCTGACCGACGCCCGGATCAACGTCAATGAACGGCACGCTGCCGTGGCGGCCTGCTCGACGGTGAGCTAGACACCCCTCTGGTCACGCCCCCACAGATAGGGGCGATGACCCCCGCGGCAGCACCGTCGACATGTGTTTCGAGGGTG
>JAQFVO010000161.1 GCA_027942505.1 Endozoicomonas sp.
AACGAAGAACAGGCACTGGAAATTATCTCACCGGCCAGGCCAACCTGTGGCAACCAGCAGGAAATGACCTTACTGGCGAGGCCAACCCCCTGAACGGCACTGGGCAGGAAAGGCTGCTTGCCAGGACCTGAGGGCGGTTGTCCATGGCTGAAAGAATTCGCCAGAGATTTGGGGGTGTAACTGGGTGACATCGAAGTGAAGAACGAGGTAACAGCAGGCCAGAGTACAACAGAAAATCGCCCGCTGGCTTTACTGGCCAAAGGCTCTTGGCCTAGTCCGCTTTGATCGATCGGCGCTGGTGGATGAGCGGAAAAAGACAACCTCATCGTTTAACTCCCCTATGTAAGGAATTGCACCCGAACAGGGCTTGTTATATCGGCTGTTTGTGGCCTGTTCGCGGCAGAGTGATTTCAGTTGAGCGAGCAGACTAGACGATTTTTTTATCGTTTTTTACTTTGAGATAAGATTGATTTGCTCTAAAAGAGTTCTGGCAATTTCTTTTGCTTAAGATTTGTCTGGTAATAACTTCCTTAGTTTTCAGGCCGCTACCCGCCGCCGGTTACCCGAGCATCCGGCACTTATTTCCGGGTCTGATTTGCAACTGGAGGAATCCGGGGAACACCAGGTTCTGTGTTGGGAATGGTTCGGCAGGTCATCTGCACTCCGCTCAGCCTGAGCATGAACGGAGTCTGACACCAAGTCCAACGAAACGCTATTGCTCCTTCTTATCATCTGCATAACGACCGTACAGTGCACCGATGCCAGACATTAAGGCAGGGATTCCGACCGACAGACCAATCAATGTCAGCGGGCTCAGCCCCCCAGCCAGCGACAGGGCAGCTGATGCTGCCGGTGCGGCACTGGTCGGCAACGCTCCCGGGAAGATTGACGCAGGCGATGCCATTGACATCTGCGTCACTGGTGCCATTGAGGTACCGTTAAGAGCCATGTGTGAAGAGTTGAAGGAGAAAACTGCCTGCCCAAGCGGCGGAGCCATATGTGTGGCATTCAGGGCCATAAGGTTACCCGGTGGCAATGGCGGGGCCAATGGTGGAGATGGTGTTGGACCCGGGAACGCTTCGGTGCTGACCACCGTTCCTACTGGGGAGCTACTTGCTGGCGAATAAAAAGCTAACGAACTGTTGCCGGGGTGTTGAGTTGCCTCCCCGACAGGGGACTCCACGGGCACGCCTGTCGTGTGAGAAACTGAGTGTTCTAGCGCCTGACTGGGAGTGATGACTAAAGAGTCTGTCGTTGATGGGGCCTGGTTTGGGAACTCGCCCCCCGGCAATTTGCTGGCCATTGCCGTCGGAGCCTGAGCCGTTGGGCCGGCTGCACCCGAAACCAATGTGTGTGTATTAAATTCGTTTTCGGGTCCTGATTTTCCGCTGAATTCATCTACTGCGTCGCCGCTGAGCTCGTCTACTGCGTCGCCGCTGAGCTCGTCTACTGCGTCGCCGCTGAACTCATCTACTGTGTCGCCGCTGAGTTCGTCTACTGCGTCGCCTCTGAGCAAAGGAGCTCCTTCCCCGGAGCCTGTCTGGTCACTACTCCCGTCGATTTCGATAAACGTCAGAGACGGATCTGTCGGTAAGCCATCAGGCATTGACGACGGTGTTGTCTGCAGCTCTTCGGCTGCTGCACCAGCCAGACTGTCCACCGCGATTAATCCCAGTGCAGCAGCACCAGCCCCGGAAAAGGCGTTTGACAGAACCTGACCATGCCCTGGCGGTGTCTGTTTTTCTCCCG
>JAQFVO010000225.1 GCA_027942505.1 Endozoicomonas sp.
CTCCGTTTCCTATCTTCTTGTGGCTCAACCTCGTGATTTTCTTGGTCAAAGCGTCGTTCCAAGGGAACCACACCCTATGTGGATCGGGCATTTAATTTTGGTGTGGATTTTGATATAGAATCACCGTGGGATTCAATCAGTCATCACCCCAGGTTTCACATGTATTCAGCCATTGGGCAGCCATTGGAAAAACGTCATAAGCGGTCATACCGGTTATACAACATGAGAATCATTTGATTCTTTTGTATGGTCAACTGGTCCATGGTTTCAATGAGTTTGACGGGTCGTCGTTATCATAAGCCTCCGCACTGCGTGCATCCTGAGCTGGGTCGAAGGATGCTCAGGATGAACGGAGATGGTACACGTCAATCTCACTGAAACGATGTACCAGGAGGCTGTCCGAGAATAGACTGCCCTATGCGGCAACTGCTCCTGCATCCATGCAGTCGTCCGGCTGCGACAAATTGGTCTAATATTCCTGTTTTGTCGTCAAATAGCCCCGCTATTCTCCTCAGAAACAGAAATTTTTATCCTCAATTTCTCGCAATCCTCGCTACGGGCGTTATTCTCGGACAGCCTCCTAGGATTATTGTTCAGGAGGGCAGCACAAAGTAGCCGATCACCCGGCTCAGAACGCCAAGGACGACAATGACAACGGTCAGCCAGATCATCAGGCGAAATGGCCTGAAAGGAGAGCGAGGAACCTGGTTGATGCCCTCTTCGAGGTACTGATCAACACGATCCTGATCGTCAGGATAGAGCCGGCCGGGGTGGTCGCTGTCTGTCGTGGGTTGCTCTTCAGCGCAAGACTTTGTTGTGGTATTGCTCATGGCGATAACTCCCTTTGTCCAGCAAAAACATAGTACATTAATCGTTGTTCTTCACCAACTTGCAAGTGAGCGCTATGCAGATGAACAAGGAGTTGTCAGCACTGGCCCTGAAACAGTGGCTCTACCAGTGGCGTCAGTGGCTCAGGGAGTTACGCCGCTATGGCGGTCGGCCCCGTTTTCTGTTCCCGTGGCTGTGGCTGAAACTCAGTTATCTGCTGGATAGCCCTTATGCTGTCAGCCGCCGTTATCAGCGACGCATGAAGGCGGAAGATCTTCATGTGTACGGAGAAACCCCCCTGACCAGTCTGGAACTGATTGCAGAAAAATCGGCAGTGACGGCCAGTGACCATGTCTTCGAGCTGGGGGCCGGCAGTGGCTTTACCACGCTCTGGCTCTTCGGGGTTAAGGGGTGTCGCGTCACTGCCATTGAGCAGGTACCAGTGTTTTGCTGGCGTTTGCTCCGTACCATTCGCCGGATGGGAATAACGGCGATCGACGTGCGTTGTGCCGACTACTGTCAGACATCGCTGGCAGAGGCGTCCATCATCTACCTCTACGGCTCCAATCTGGACGACCTGGCGGTGACTGAACTGGCCGGGCGTCTGGCCGTGTTGCCGGTGGGCGTCAAGATCATTACCGTCAGCTACGCTTTGCAACCCTACCTGCAAACGCCGGCATTCATCGTTACAGATCAGTTTACGGTGCCATTTGCCTGGGGTGAGGCGGAGGTTTTTATCCAGGTCCGGACCGATGATGAGACCGACCCAGCTTTGCCGCACGACCAGAACGGTTCATAGATTCATCAGCCGGGCAGAACGCGTCGAATTGTGCTGGCAGCTTGCCGGGCATGATCGCTCCAAAATCTCGGGTTGAAATGGTTGGGATGACTATCATTGCCTCAAACCTGCGTAAAGCGCATAACCAAGGCAAGGCATCCGGGCAATGGAAAATATAAGACTGAACAGCTGTCCGCACACGCAAGTGCAGGCAACCCCGGGCGATGTTGCCCAATATCCACAGGCCGTGGTGCCTGTGTACTATCCGACCGGTTTTGTGCCGTGCTCCAGGCATGCCAGTGTGCCAGATTCGAGCGTTGGTCTGCAGTACCGAACAGTTGCCCAGCATGTCTCGGTACCGGTTTATCAGCAGAACCTGCAGCTTGCCATGTCCTGTCCTGTGGCACAGGTTGTCGAGAAACGCAGTGAGACAACCTCCGGCTCGTTGGTTGAATACAGTTATTTACCGGCTGCCAGCGGCTATCCCTTTCCTCCTCAGCCGGCAGCAGGTGGTGGCTGGAACGGTTTTTGCCACCGGCATCGCGCCGCGCACCCCCGGGGATTACCCTTTCACCCGGTGCAGCGAAACCTGCGGCCATCTTTTCAGTCCGGCCCCGGTCAGGTTGACCATCGGCCATCGCTCACCGGGCTTGTGGCTGATCTTCGTCAGGAATACCCGCATAGCATACCAGTGGCCAAATCATTGGGTGCCAATGCTATCGCTGATCTGCCAGCACCGTTTTTGACTCCTGAAACGCTGAAAATTACCCGCCCGCCCCCCGACTGCACCTTACCGATGATTGACCTTACGGCCTTGCTTCCTGACCCGTATCCCAGGGGGGATATGGATCCGGATATGAAACTCCTGTATTTGAAACACCTGCTGACAAGCCAACTGCCCGGGGCATGGCAGTCCCACAATTTTTTCATCCGGTTGCAAGGAAATTACAGCCTGCACAACAACCCCGATATCCCTCGTTTTGGCGAGCGTCAGCGAATGATTGCCAGTCTGACCAGCCATTTTGGAGAGACCAATGAGTTTGAAGACATTCGCAAAAGCAAGAGTTTCTTCACCGCCATACTAAGAAAAATGCAGCAAAAGGGCTGGGTCAATCCCAGCGAAACGATCAAACCGGCGCACTGCATTCTGCTCTGTATTGCCCCTTTTTTACCCTGTACGACGAACCACAATGTTTCGCTCTGTGCCCAGTATCTGCGCCCGTATAACATTCCCTTTTCAGCTTTCGAATCGTTAACGGCTGCCAATGGCAAAAGCCCGCAGCAGGAGGATGTCTCTGGCCATAAACCGCTGCACAGCGACAACGGCACCAACCAGCTGAGCATAATTCTGCTGGTGATGGGCATACTGGCGAAGACGTTTCCAATCAAGTTATGCCGGCTCAGGGATGCGGATGGCACCACAGACAGCAAAGACGTCATTATCCACAGCAAGTTTGTTGCCCACATGGTGTTAACGGCTCTGTTGTTCTGCCAGCTCGATACCTCTACCCAAAACATCTCTCAGTTTCTCACCATTACCGGTTACTTTCTCAAGCACTTGACCAGCATCAATCAGTTTCCCGGCCTGTGCGACGAAGCTGGCATGGACCTGACCCGGGCCTTGTTGACGCTGCTCAGTCATGATGTTGCCAGGACAGAACTGCTGGCCCTGATGCAAAGCGCTGCATCAAATGCCGACCCGTCGTTTGGTGACCTGTATGCCGATCAGCGACTACAGCAAACAGTTCGCAGCAAAAATGGCCTGACAGACAGGCTGGAGGACTCTCAAATCCGCAGCGGCCAGGCGCTGATACGTAACCTGCAATCGCTGCTCATCACCACCCTCAAGCGCTGCCTCAGGCCTGATGCAGCGCCTTATTATTTCGCCACACTGGCCACATTGTCTGGCTTGCCTCTGTTCAGTCCGCAGCTGATCCGTCGGGAGAGTGATAACTGGCAGGTACTGATCGACCATTTGACCAACGTGATTGACTGGATGGAGCAAAGCCTGCAAAAAGACAGCCGCTGTTATACCGATTTAGCTCTGTTGCGCAAGATCATGGACACCATAATCAGTGTGTGGATACCCGGGTTGAGCTTTCAGGTGGCGACAATGGCTGGCTGGCGGCCCGAGACCAATTTGCGCATGTCCGACAAGCAGTGGCTACTTAAGCAGTTAAGGGCACCTGCCGGTGGCCAGTTCAAGTACCTGCCGGAGCTGCTGTTTCTGGCCAGAGGCTTGCAGCAGCTTGAGCAAGAGGCGCTGAGAAAGAAGATCGAAGAAGATAAATCGAGCCGTGAGTCGGAGTCTGAGGCCAACGCCCTGGTCCAACGCATCATTGGGTTGAAGAACAAAAAAAACCAGAAAATCGTCCGAGAGCAATTTCAGTGGCTGCCTCGCCAAAGCGAGCCTCGTCTGTGCAGTCATCATGGACAAAACCAATACCAGAAGTCCCGGGAGCAGCCGCCGTCGTCGCCGGCGTTTGTCACCCGGGTGACCGACTTCTGTCACTCGCTGGATTACTCAACAGGCCTTGGTGACCTCAAGGCTGCGGTTGTGCAGGACAATAAACTGGTCCACTCAAGCCATCAGCTCTGGCTCTACACGGAAATGGCGTTTCAGGGGTTTCATCGGCACCGTGAGTTAATTATTCGCTCGGCCAGAGCCATGAGTAATGCCCGGCGCACGCACAAAAAACTGACCGAGGCGCTGGCCGAGCCCAAGGCTGACTTTGTCAACAAGTGGCAGTCCTCAAACTGGCTGAATGAGCGCTTTACACCCAGTGAACTGTCACCCAAACGGCTGGCCGAGATGATCACCCAGACCGAGCCGGAAAAGCTGGCCCGTGCGCGTCGGGTCATGAGCAACGTTCTGGCCCTGTTTAAACTGGCCATCAAGCCAGGCTCACAGCTGCTGGAGGAAGTGGGCAACGACGGGAAGCTGACCGGTGAACTGTCCGGCCATGAACTGATGGTTCATTTTGATTTTTGCCACGAGGCCCTGCAGATGCTGGTTGGACGCGTCAAGCCAGCGCTTGAGCGCGAGGTGATCAGCCATGAACTTCCCGGGCTGAAAACCCAACTGTTTCAGCAGTTGCACCTGCAAGAGGCTGATAGCGTTGAGCAATCGTACCACGGGCCAGAGGATACAGAGTCGTTAC
Organism: Endozoicomonas sp.; assembly: GCA_027942505.1. Taxonomy (GTDB): domain Bacteria; phylum Pseudomonadota; class Gammaproteobacteria; order Pseudomonadales; family Endozoicomonadaceae; genus Endozoicomonas. The sequence goes on from JAQFVO010000225.1 coordinate 4,768, forward strand.
AGACACTCAAAGCCCTGGAGCAAGGCAGCGAAGCATACCGTGCGTACAACCAGCAGCCCTTCGACAAGATCGACGCGCAAGAGCTGGTCAGTAGCTTCCTGAAGATACATCTCGGCCTGCTCAGGCATTGGCACAATCACCGCGTCAGAGCTCCGGATGCTGCCGGCCAGGCTGTGGGATCAGAGCCGGAAGTGGCGAGGGCGGACCCCGCTGATCAGCAACGTAGCGCCGTAGATGCCGATGCCAGTAAACACCAGGAAGGCAGTCTGGGAGACCCGCTGCCATAACGACCAGGCCAGCCACTGATCAATATCTGCCACCAGCCAGAGCAGGGCAGAAGCCATTGCCAGGTTGGCCAGTATCAGTCGGATCAGGTAAGCCAGCCAGCCTTTGCCCGGTTGGTAGACCCCGTCCCGGTGCAACCCGCGATAGAGCAAACCCGCATTCAAAAATGCCGACAACGCCGTGGCCAGCGCTAGCCCCGCATGTTGCAAAGGGAAGACCAGAATCAGGTTAAACACCATATTGGCAGCCATGGCCTTGATGGCGATTTTTACCGGCGTTTTCGTGTCTTGACGGGCAAAATAGCCAGGCGCCAGCACCTTGATCAGCATAAATGCCATCAAACCGAACGCGTACGCCTTCAAACTCATGGCGGACATCAGTACATCCCGGTCGGTCATCTTCCCGTAGTCGAACAACGTAGTGATCAGCGGCCCGGCCAGGATAAACAGCGCCAGCGCTGCAGGCACACCAATCAACAGCACCAGGCGAATCGCCCAGTCCAGGGTGCGGGAGAAGTGCTGGTCGTCGGCCCGGGAGTGCCTGGTGGACAGGCTGGGCAGAATCACCGTGGCAATGGCAATGCCGAAAATCCCCAACGGCAGTTCAGACAGACGATCAGAGTAATAGAGCCAGGAGACACTGCCGGTGGGCAGGAACGAGGCCAGTACGGTATCGAGCAACAGATTGATCTGGCTGACCGATACCCCGAACAGCGCCGGTATCATCAGCTTGATAATGCGCCGGCAACCTTCATGGTCCGGACCCCATTTGGGCAGCGGCAGCAGCCGGATCTGCAACAGAAACGGCAGTTGCAGCAACAGCTGGGCAATACCGGCCACGGCCACGCCCCAGGCCAGTGCCATGACCGGTTCATTAAAGTAGGGCGTCAGTAGTACTGTGGCACCAATCATACTCAGGTTGAGCAGAACTGGTGTAAAAGCGGGCACAGCAAAACGGCCATAAGTGTTGAGAATGGCGCCACAGAATGCGGTCAGCGAGATCAACAGCAAGTAAGGAAAGGTTATGCGCAGCATCTCACCGGCCAGAGCCAGCTTTGGTGCGTCATCGATAAAACCCGGGGCGAACAGCCTGATCAGCACCGGGGCTGCCAACACCCCCGCCAGCGTGACCATCAGCAAAGTGCCAATCAATGTACCGCTGACCCGGCTGACCAGCTCGCGCACCTCGTCAAAGCTGCGCTGGGAGCGGTACTCTGACAATACCGGCACAAACGCCTGAGAGAACGCCCCTTCAGCAAACAGCCGGCGGAGGAAGTTGGGAATCTTGAAGGCAACAAAAAACGCATCGGCACTGGCCGTTGAGCCAAAATAGCCGGCCACCACCACATCCCGGGTCAGGCCCATGACCCGCGACAGCATGGTCATCATGCCCACGACCAGGCTGGATTTCAGCAGCCCGGACTTGTTCGGGCCATTAGTTGAATCACTCATGTCACAATTGATAAAAAGCATAAGAACAGGCGCACAATCATATCCAGAGTAATAGCGATTGCCACCTTATAAATCGTGCCGGGCATCAGATTCCTCTTGTCAAGGCCTTGTTGCCAGGGCCGTGGAAAAGGTCGCAATCCGGCATAATTAAAGCCCCGCAGCCGAGCGGCGTATTGACAAGCGAGGCCTAAGTGGGCATAGTTCGGCGGCTAAACAGCCTGAGCTGATCGACAGCCTGAGCTGGCAAAGTGGGATATGGGCTGTCAATGTCTGACCCGGGACATTGCCAGTAACTGCGGCAAACAACCTATTCCATGCAGGGTGCCCCAAGCCGCCCTGAGACAACCCGAACGAAATTGATTTTCCAGGAGCACCAAAATGGCTAACTCTCCATCTGCACGCAAGCGCGCCCGTCAGGCTGAAAACCGTCGTCAGCACAACGCCAGCCTGCGTTCCATGGTTCGTACTTCCATCAAGAAAGTGGTTAAAGCGATCGATGCGAAAGACATTGACGCGGCCAAAGTTGCCTACACAGCAGCAGTGCCGGTGATTGACCGTATGGCTGACAAAGGCATCATCCACAAGAACAAGGCTGCCCGTCACAAGAGCCGTCTGAATGCTCAGATCAAGGCGCTGGTTGTGGCCTGATTTGCTGATGGATGAACACGAAACGGAGCCATAAGGCTCCGTTTTGCGTTAAGAGAGAATAAAAAGTCTCGCAACAAATGACGGATTATCTTGTTACATTTGTATAGACGACACTGTTGTCACTACCATACGGGTTGGGCACGTAGTCGTCCGCGTTATGGTCGTTCTCCCAGGTGGTCTCATCCAGCAGATAGCGGAAGTGGAAGGTCTGATCACCAGGTAGTTTTACTTTGGTCCGAAAGGCGTTCTCTTTCTTGTTGAATTTCATCGTGACCGGCTGCCACTGGGTAAAATCCGCAACCAGAGATACTGACGTGATGCCCGGCTGAGTGAACTCAAACGTCACTTCGGTCTCTGCTGTCTTCTTGATGGTTTTTTTCTTCAGCATGGACAATCCTTAAGTTTTTCACTGCATGAGATGCTAACGTTACAGCGATTGGTTCTGCTGATCAAATCAATCTTAATGCTGGTGTCGTTTTCTGTTTGATGGCGTCACGTTTTGTTGTTTTGTGGGTCGGATTGTAAAACATATACAGGATGACAGCTGAGTCTGTGGATGTCACAAAAGTCGAATCAGCGCCATAACACAAATGTTCATGACGATGGTTTGTCACCCTCTGCCATGAAAGCTTTAGCCACAGAGTCACGGAGACACAGAGGAAAAGCTTTTTTTCTCTTCTTCGTGTCTCTGTGCCTTCGTGGCAATTTTCTTTCACGGCAAAGACACCCATAGACAAGCTCCTGAGAAAAATGAGTAGCATTTTTTTGCCTGACCTTACCGGTGTTGTGAACTTTATTCTGGCCTGTTGGTCCAACGGCCCGCTAGTGCGAAGTCACCCATGTCCAAGACACCAGTCAGGTTGTGGCGGGGTGGTTTGTAGCTGTGAAGCGATAATTTAATGATCACTCAATGGTAGAGTTATGAACCCAACAATGAGCAGTGGTGATGTTGCCAGCTTCTTTTGCCCTGTCTGTCAGGATAAAAATAATACTCAGGTGCAATTTAGCGACCGACCAGTGGACATGACAGTGGTCAAGACCGCTTGCCAGCCAGATCCTCACACTTATCACCTTGGCTGCATTAGCCAGCACTTTGAGAGTTCGACTTATGAAAGAAAATGCATGGTATGCGAGCAGGATCCTTTACCTCTGATTCGTGCCGATGGGGCCAAACTTGTCGAAGACTCCCCCTATTGTGAGTCAAGCGCTGTTACCATTTGTCGTCGTGGTGATGTAGTGTCATTGACGCTGCTGCTGGACGAAATTCCGGAGGCGGCTACCGAGAAGTTTCGCCTGGCACAGACGGGGAAGATGGTATCCCTGCTATCGCTAGCTGCCGGCCTTGGTCAGAGCGAGTGTGTGAGGGTCTTGATCAATAAGGGGGCAGATGATCTACGCAGCGCACTGGCTCAAGCCGCAGCTGGGAACCATGTCGAATGCATAAAAGTGTTGATTGGAGGAAAGAAGGACTATCTGAGAGAAGCTCTGATAAACATGAGTAATGTCGACTGCCTAAGACTTCTGTCTGAAAAAGGGGGGGGCGATGCTACCGTGGCTCAGATGATGGCCATTCGCAGTGGCAACAGTGAAAATTTGCAAGTTGTTATCAAAAGCGGTGAGCCGGATCTGGATACTCTTACCCACTTTTGCGCCTATCTTGGTCATGCTCAGTGCATGCAGGTTCTTATCGATAATGGTGCTAAACCCGCGGTTTGTTCGATGCTGGCTGCTTATTTTGGCCACACCGACATTATTCGCGTTGTGTTGAATAACTTCAGTCCAGACGATATTGACTTGCAATTGCCGCTTTTCGTGGCAGCCGAGTTCGGCAAAAGTGACTGCCTGGGGTTTGTGCTTGAGCACATGGAAATCATTAGTCCGGACACTCTCAAGCATGCCGTGAATACGGCCAGAAGGAAGGGGCACATAGAATGTGTGAAGTTACTGGAAGAAACGATGTCGAGAATCGATCTGGACGAAACAGGTTCAGAACCTGAAACTGAGCTCCAGGATAATACAGTTTCAACAAGCGATGATGAGGCTGGGAGTGAAACAGCTGCAGAAGACATAATCGGCTCATCCTGGTCCTGCATCGTGGTGTGACGCACTCGTGCTCACTTCTCCAGGTGGGGCGAAAAGGAGATAAACGCTCAGCCTTGCGGGTAGAAATCCGTGTTGAGGTCTTTCGCTGTGCAAATCTCTTTCATGTCACCGTAAACGACAAGGGTTATGCGTAGTGAAAGACCTGGCTCTGTTTTTAAACGACTAATGACTTGCAATAAAAGGGGCCTGTCACACTGGTTTTGCCACCACAGAGGTAGAATCAGCTAACCAGCTCCATCACCACCCGTCCGGCGATATCACCTTGTACCATCTCATCAAAAATGGCATTTATCTCCTCCAGGGTACGTGTCTGGATGATGGCTTTAACTTTACCCCGGGCGGCAAAATCCAGGCATTCCTGCAGATCCCGGCGGGTGCCGACAATGGAGCCCACCACGGAGACGCCGTTGATTACCGTATCAAAAATGGGAATAGGCATCTGTTCGGGGGGGAGGCCGACCAGCACACAGGTGCCGCCCCTGCGTACGGAGCGATAGGCGCTTTCAAAACCGGCTTTGGAAACGGCGGTGCATACCGTGGCATGGACACCATTACCCAGTAGTTCGTTGATTTTTTCTTCCGGTTGACACTGGCGGAAATCGATAAAGTGGCTGGCGCCCAGGTCCAGCGACAGTTTTTGCTTTTCCGAACCGGTGTCCACGGCAATGACATTAAGGCCCATGGCCACGGCGTACTGCACCGCCAGATGGCCCAGCCCCCCGATGCCCACGATGGAGACCCAGTCGCCGGGCTTGGTGCGGCTGACTTTCAGTGCCTTGTAGGTGGTAACACCGGCGCAGAACAGTGGTGCAGCATCGACAAAGCTGATGCCCTCGGGGATTTTGACCAGGTAGTCGGCAGCGGCCAGGCAGAACTCGGCATAGCTGCCGTCCACGGAGTAGCCGGCGTTGTTCTGGTCCAGGCAGAGGGTTTCCTGACCTTCCAGGCAGTAGTCGCAATAGCCACAGGCGGAGTAGAGCCAGGGAATGCCGACACGGTCGCCGACTTTGATATGGTTTACCTGGTCACTGACTTCTACTACCGTGCCGACGCCCTCATGGCCGGGTACCAGGGGCAGTTTCGGTTTAACCGGCCAGTCGCCGTGGCAGGCATGGAGGTCGGTGTGGCAGACGCCGCAAGCATGGATTTTTACCAGGGCATCACGGGCTCCGAGTTTTGGTACCGGCAGGTCTTCGATGGTGAGCTGTTCTTTAAAGTGATGGACGACGGCGGCTTTCATGCTGTCTCCTGTTGGCTGGGGGGGTGGTTGGTCCGGTTCATCGTTGAGGTGGGTAGGAGGGTTTTGTCTGCAAAGGGGGGAAAATTGTTACGGAGCCACGAAGGAAAGAAAAAGGTTTTTCCTCTGTGGCTCCGGGCCTGTGTGGCAAAAAAAACTGCTCAATAATCGTGGGGGACCTTTACGTGCAAATCTCTTTTCCCGTCATTTTAAACGACAGTAGTTTTGTATAAAGAAAGACCTGGTCCGATTTTCGACCTCAACTTTTAGAACCATAATTCCATCTGTGCGCCGAAGGTGACTCCGTCAGAAGTTGAACCAAAGGCATTCTGGATTTGCGTTGCATCGGTCATGGTATCGAAGTATTCAAGACCAAGAGCATTGCATTGGTCTGGATTGTTACACGGTGTGCTGGCTGTTCCAGGACCCGTATTGGTGGCGTCGGGCACGTCCCAGTTGGCATAGGTAACAAAAAGACGTATCTGTGGTCTCACCCAGTTGCCAAATTGCGGATGAAATTGCTGAGCCAAGGTGAATTTCATCAGTTTGCTTTTAAACAGATCGCTACCGACAAAACTGCTGCCACTAACAATTGATGAACTGGCATTCTTCACTTGGTCATAACCCAGCTCGATGGTAGTACTGGTTAATTCGTTCCACTTCCAGGAAGGGCGAATGCCGGCAGTAACCCAGGTGATTTTCTTGCCATAGTTGGGATACATCGTGTCTTTATCGTATTTGACATTGGTGATGCCAAGCACATACATCATATCCAGCTGGGGCATTAGGGATACCGCACCATGATCCATCACCCGCCATAGTTTATTGCCTTTAAACCAGTCGGTGGTTTGCATGTACATTCCGGCTGTACCTGCACCCGGGCCAGTCATGGCATCGGTAGCGTACTGGACGATAAATTTGTTAAAGCCACACATCACATCCCACGTCAGTTCACCGGTGAACATCCAGCCGTTTTTATCAAAGTAACTCTTACCCTCAGGTGTACCATCCACGGTGACTTCAAGCTTATCAGGAGGGCTGCCAATACCGTAATCAAGTCCTAGTTCTAGCTTCAGGTTGTCCATAATTGGGATTTGATTCCAGCGAATGTCCAGGATATTGGTGGTAATAGCTGCTGTTTTGTAGCCTGAAGAAGTTGCGTTAGTGACCGAAACAGTTTCCCCAGCGGTGACCGGATTAGGTAATGTAATTGATGCATCAGCACCCTTTTGCCACTCGTTGTACATCACCCCATTCTGATTCCGCACCCAGGCAATACCCACCTTACCCATACCCACATCAATATTCTCAAGCCCAGCCCCGGGACCGGCAAGATTCCAGTAGTAGTAATCGATCATATGAATATCGTGGCGATGGTAGAAACGCTTGCCCACCCAAAGATCGGCACCAGGCAGTGTGTTCTGGAACAAGCCGGAGGCCACCATGTTCATCTCCCGTAACCAGGGCTCTGTAGGCTCTACATCGGTTTGCTGTGCCACCTTGTAGGCAATATTGGTGTTTAGATAGAACTTCACATTGTCTTCATCAAACAGGTTGGCACCAAACTTCATTTCGGCGTAGGTTTCGCACTCGTTACCCAGGCGATATTTTGAGGGAGCACCAGCTGCCTTGAAGCACAGCTGTGGCCCACCTTTGTCAGTGCTGCCAATACCGGAACGGGCATAGGCGGTGAAGTCAATATTGTCTCCGGTGACCGCCATGGCACAGGTGGCGGCCGACGTCAGGGCAATCAGACCGCAACAGCGACATGAGTGACGGGTGAGAGACGAGATCACCTTGGGTATTGATTGCAGTGCGCAGTCAGGGGTTGTCAGTTGGTGGTGCCTGAAAAGCATGTCTAGCCTACCTTGTGTGTTTCTCTGGCTTCGGCTCTCGCCGTCATCATGCATCGCGCGGCGCATGGTAACCGATGCGTGCCGCAGTCCCGCCCCACACTGGACAGGCATGCACAAATCTCGCCGCCGTAAGTTAGTGTGTGTTGAAAAAAAACAAGACCTGCTTCCCGTGCAGGAAAGAGAGCAATGTGTCCGCCGCATAAATCAGACTGCATTCAAGTGGTTAAATCAGCCCCGACGAAAGATTGTGGGTCATCCTGATTTTTCAGCTTTGCTTGGGGACTCGTCGGTTTTATACGACGTCCTTCAGACAAGGCATGTAAGGAATTTAGTTCAGGGTATCCGGATGGGCAAAAAATAGTTTGCTTTAGGGTAGGGTTTCGCTCGGATAAATTTTCCTGACCGGCTGTCGTGTAAGTCAGAAAGATTGCTACGCCGTCACTCCTGCGAAGGTGGGAGTCCACCCTGAGCTTTCGATCCTCACGATCGAGGGTGTCGCAAAAAAGCATAAAAGCCTCGAACCACAGAGGCATGTAGACCACAAAGACGAGGAGGTCCAACAGAAACAGGCTGCCGTACTGTGTGTCTTGAGTGATTCAGGAATCCTTGCCTTTGAACCCTTTGGGTGTAGTTGCCCTCGGGGCCGACAGGGTTGTATCACGCTGTACTTGCGTTAGCGTAATTTCACTTCTCTGCATTAAACCCGTTCCCCCTATCGAGTCAAAATAATCCACAGGCGCCCTGCCTTTCAGAAGCTTCACTGGTTTATCTGGTACAAACGACTGGTTTTTTTCAGAATCCACAAAGTAGTAAAGAGGCAGCTTCATTTCAGCAGCAATTTCGCGTGCGGCATCAATAAACAATAAATCACTCTTTTCGGGGTAGCTTTTCTCAAGCAACAACGCAGGGTGATCTTTATGATCCAACACCATGCGAATAATACTCCTGCTGAGGATATTTCCTTTTTTGTTTTTTTTAACAATCATGGCGTTGCGTCCATCCATCACATAGCTCATCAGTGCGCTGTTAATACCCATGGGAGAGTTTGGTGATTGACAGGTTTTCACTTCATGCCCACTGATAAAAAGATCCCATGGGTCTTCTGTCAGCTCCAGAGTCTCTTTCGGGGATACCAGCTTGTCTCTGGTTTCCTTGCTGAAGCCCGGGAAATTAGCCCGCCAACCGGCTTCGAATTCGGGGGATTGTTTGTAAACGGTCCGTAGGTGGCGATTGTACAGCGGTGACTGTCTGTTCCTGATAAAAGTGTTGTTAATGCAGGCTTTTATAAATTCATGAATAAGGGCTGTAACGGAGGTTTGCTGATCAGAGCTTGCTTTGGATGCCATGTAAAGAGGCAGAAGATGGAAGTTTCGTTGTTTCATTAGCCATTGTGAGACCTCCTTACTGTCTCCCACTAAAGCGTCTACCCCCATTACAGCAATCAACAGTGGAACTCCATCCTTCTGCCAGTTGAAGTTCAAACTCTCCAGAACCCCTTCTTCAGCAATCAACAATGGCAGTCCATCGGTCTGGCAGCTCAAGCCCATACGCTCCAGAACATCTTTTTCAGCGGTCAATAATGGCAGCCCATCCGTCTGGTTGCCGAGGCCCATACGCTCCAGAAGACCTTTTCTGGTGATCAACACGGGTAACCCTTCCTTATGCCAGCGCAAGCCCATACGCTCCAGAACACCTTTTTCAGGGATCAATAATTCCAGTCCTTCTCTCCGACTGCTGAGGCCGAAACTCTCCAGAAATTGATTAAACTGGGTTCCCAGTTTGAATGCCATGTACAGCAAACCCAGTTTTTCGTAAGTCAGACTTTGGCTGAGCTTTTTCAGGATGGTTCTTACTATTGCCTTATTCGTATCCTTGCTGGCCAATAGTTGCTCAAGGGTAGCGAGCCACTGATGGAAAACCTTGCCATCTTTCATTAGCCGCCTGCGGGTGCAGGAAGCTTGCAGCGATTTAGACAATTGCTCCAGGTCATTTTCTGAGATTATGCCGGGTACAAATGCCAGCAATTGCAGTGGGGCCATGCGCAAATGATCTCCGCCCATGACTGCGGGCCCGCCAAGTATTTGCTGTATGTTCGCCGTACCCTGAACTAGACGGGCCAGCCCAGTGATCAGATAGGGGATATTGGTCTTGTTGCCATGTTTCATGATGGCCCTGACAAAAAGAGCCAGCATTGAAGTAACCATTATTTGTCGGGATGATTTGCAAGCTGCAATGACCAGCAATAGTCGATGCACTGTCGCTTTAATGTCGGGCTTGTCTTGAGGCAGTGATATTTTAAGGAATTTACGTTCCAGACGGTCAACTTCAGGGAGCAATACCGGTGAATATTCCGGGGTCATGCTATCAATGTTTGCTCTTAGTGCCGCCAGGTAAGGGGCCAGCGTTTTATGACTTTCCAGTAAAGCAAACCCTTTGATATCACTGAGTTGTTTGAGATGTTGAAATTTCAGGTCGATATTTGCCGGTGTTTTCAAAATATTTGTTACAGCTTGAATATAACGGCAATAATCGATGGATCCTGGTTGTTTCGACAAATAGGCCAGCTCCCTGGCGATATGCCAGACGCAATCTGTATCGGTGGTGCAATACAGCACAGACCTGATGTGCGACGTTAACTCAGCAATATCCGCTTTCTGTGAAAAACCAGAACAGGCAGCATACAGATACAGTAATCGTCTTGTACAGGTGTTGAATCGTGGAAGAAGATTGATGACCAATGGTAAACCGATAGTGGCTTCAATTGTTGGAATAAAATTGTTCTTTATGGTGTCAATTTCATTCAACAGCTGGCTGGAAATGTCGTTGTTTTCTGATTTAAAAAATTCTCTGATCTCCGTAAGACCTTCATGTGCCGTTAGATCAGGTTGTAATTCAGTCATGTATTCACTGATTATTTTGTCTTCCTCTGCCAGGGCAGATGTATCAGGAAATCGTTGAAACAGGTTCTTTGTCTCTTCTAATCGGATGTCGAAAGGAAAAAATTGCGCAAGGTAACCACACCCTAATAAACTTTGCCACTTAAGCTTTTTAATAGCAGCCAAAAACAATTGCAGCTTTTCAGTCTCGTGCAAAGAATTTATTCTGGATAACTTTCTTGCTGTATCTGTAATACTTTTTTTCAAGCACTCAAGAAGAACAGCAAATTGCACCTCTTTGGTAGGTGACTTTTCTAATGCGTCGAAAGAAAACGTTGTCACCAGATTTTTGGCAACCATCTCAACAGAATCAGCTTTCGAATCGGGGAGTTGTGTCTCAAGATCAGGTTGAAGAGTAACCAACCGTTGAAATAGTTGCTTACTTCCATCGGTGCTGAAGGCTTCCCCTGATATTATGGTGTGCCCATCACACAGTTGTATCTGCTGGCCGAGGTACTGAATGGAACCATTTTCTGCTGAAAAGCCAATGGGTGACTTCATGATCAAAGCATGCAACTGTTGAGGTGTCAGACCATTTAACAGATAAAGATCCATTCTAACTCCCTGACATGCTGGAAATATGCTCCGGATGGACATCCGTTATGGGCGTCTTATAACCAACTGTTAACCCTATGTCTCTGATTTAATCCTGTTAATAAATCAAAATAGCCGATAGTGCCCTTCCTTCCAGAAGTTTCATCTCTTCATCTTTTCAGGGTCCACACGGTGGTAAGGAGGTAAGTAGCTAAGGAGTTGTCTTTAAATAATTTTCACATTTCAGCACGCCACCCGCAAAGGCCCAGCCGTTTGTGCTTTTGCGGGCAGCGGGCAACGGGTAGCGCCCCTGGAAATGTGGAATTATTTCAGAACAATTCCTAACGAAGGAGGGTATGACAAAAGCTCAAATCACTCCACTCATCGTCATCCACGTGCAGGCTTGGGACCGGGAGTCAAGCGGAAACTACTCTCTTGTGACATCAAACCACGCAATCTTTTGCACGACAGTGGGTTTCGACCAGTAACACTTTCTCCGCTATAAAAATGAACTTATTTTTCAATTAATACTCCAATCTGGAGCTTTTCTGACTCTGTACTGAGGGAATTGAGTACATATCGAATGATTAGTAGATGGTATGGGGGCCGGAGCTTCTTTTGTCCAAAAGTTAAAAACAGGGTAAATAAGGTGGATATTAACAAAAACCTGACCCTCCAAGGGGCAACTGGATATACCGGGTCCAATTGTGAGACACCACCTTCTGCCACCAATCTCAGACGTGATGTCCGCATGCAATCCAGCTCGTTGCAATCTGTTGGTGGGCATCAGCAAAGTAACCAAGTTAACACTCAGTCATGGACTACTCATTTATCAGTGCACAATGCGTTTCCCGTTGTGAATGACAATTCAGTTGGTTGCGTAGTAACAAGACGCAGAAATTCC
>JAQFVO010000245.1 GCA_027942505.1 Endozoicomonas sp.
TCAGTTTCAAACTCCTCGTCGTCAGGGTGTATTCAACGAGTGGGGTTGTACCACTCGCTTCGTTGACTTGCAGGAAAACGCCCTCGTTGCCTTCAGCCGCAAGACTGAATTGTGATAATCCTCGACCGGCAACACAAAGCGCGACTGGCTTACCAAAGCTCAGGGTGTCGGTAGGGATAACTGTCGGGTTGCCGGCTTCATCCAGTGTTTCGTTATCAACGACGGCCACCTGTGAGCTCAATGAGGGGCGAACAACCAGGGTGATGGTGAATGATCCGGACGATGACTTACCCAGCCTTCCCTGGGTAGCGGCTTCGGCTTCAAAAAGTGGGTTGATAGCGAGAGCGGTGGTGAGAAGAAGGGTGCCTAGTCCCTGGCGTACTGCTGATCTGCTTTCCATGACGTTAATTCCATACTGCTACGTTCTGTTGTCAGTATAGATATCCAGATTCCTGGCCGGGTCATATTTGTAATGGCCAGCGCGTGGATTTTGTGGGTCAGGGTATTGCGGCCCCAGCCCAGCAGCTCTGAGGCCTTTGTCTTACGACCACGGCTGTGAGCCAGGGCTGAAGTTGTCGTGACAGGTTTCCATGGCGGGCATTGCCTGTTCCGGAATGGCTTTCTGACCATTCGTCAATTGTTGGTCGTACCACTGACCAATAGTAGCGTTCCCGGTCTTGTCCACAAACCCTGGTTGTTGCCGTTGCGTCGGTGATCAACACTTCCCGGCCAACCGCCATAATGGCGAGCCAGCGACAGGTGTTTTACAGCTGGCGCACATTTACGGGTATGGAAAGAATGGAAGGGGAGCAAAATGCTCCCTTGTGGTCACCGTGAAGGCAGGATCCTTACATCTGGAGGGGTAAATCTTGGAGGATCGATCGATACTTCCGGGGTAAAAATTGTCCGGTGCACAAAGATGTTGTTGCTGGTGGACTCGATAACCTGCTGTCGACTATCAATGATTTCTGCGGTCAGTGTGTGGCTGCCACGATCGACTTCTTTGAGTTCAAAGGTTAACTGTCGACGGGATTCGGCCACCAAAGCGCCATTGAGTCGCAGGCGTACACTGTGGCCGAACTGCACTCTGGGCGAGACAGCAAGTTTAACGGTAATGGTCTCCTGGTTGCGTAGCGTCACGTTGTTGCCAGGCTGGGAAATAATGAAGCGAGAATACTGTTTTTTTCTGGGCACCGTAACCGGGGCAGGTATTGGCTTGGAAGTGGGCACAGAAGGTATGGCAGTAAGCGGGCGAAGGTCGATGGTTTCGCCGGGTTGGTCTGACGGTTGGCTGTCGGTGAATACAATATTGCCGTTATCATCCACCGTTTTATAGATGGTTGCCGCCTCCACCAAGGGGATGGCAAGTGCCAGAAACAAGCCGGCCAATACCGTTTTTATGTCCATTGCCTTATGCTCCAGAGCAAACCATGCACAGTTTTATATCGCGTTGATGGTCGGTTAAC
>JAQFVO010001224.1 GCA_027942505.1 Endozoicomonas sp.
CAGGGAGTCAAGAATCTGTTGTTCCGATTCGGGGGTGCTTCTGGTCTGATCAGTGTCTTCTATGCGCAGCAAAAACTTACCGCCCTGACTCTTGGCAAAGGCCAGGTTAAACAGGGCAATATAGGCAGTTCCCACGTGAGGATCGCCGGTGGGGGAAGGGGCGATGCGGGTACGTACAGTCATTGGGGATATTCTCAATAAGGCCAGACAGGAGCCAGAATGGCAAAGCGCGTATTGTGACACCGTACCTGCAGTGAAGGAAGGGGGCCAAAGGGCCCCTCCACACCAGCGAAATAAACGACAATAAACTTCTGTAGCCATCCCCTGGCTGATAACAAATTCCGAAAACTACGTGAGAACCTCACACTTGACACCGGTCTTTGTTCTACACATCTCTATGACCACGACCCTCCTGCTTCATCCAATTCAGGTTAGTTTGCGCCATTGCGTTGCCGAGGCCGGCAGCTTTTTGGAACAAGTCCAAGGCTACGGAATCGTTTTGCTTCACTCCCTTACCCTTCGCATGCATCCAGCCCAGATTGTTTAGCGCTATGGAATCTTCAGTGGCCCATCCTGCGTCGAGCAGCTCCATGGCTATTTCATTAAGTCCATAAGTTAACGCATAGGTTAATGGGTTTTCCCAAGACCAACACAGTTCTGGAGTGAGTCCGCGTAAAAGAATACCTCTCACCGTATCAACCTGATTCTCCTTAACTGCTTTGAGTAGCTTATCTCGTAGTTCTGACAGATAGGTCGTTGATGCGACAGTTCTGCCTGTAATTACACGGCGCTCCAATGGGAATCCCGATAAACTATCTTCCGACTCAACAGGTTCCCGGAACCTTCCAACAAAGAACCGCCCAGTGTGCTCTACGTCTGAATTTTCACTGGGGGTATTAACGAAATAAGTATGCGGACTACCTGAACTTACTGCATCCATAACTGTTCCTCTTATTATTTGCTGCGCTGAAAACAGTTCGACTCTTTAAACACAGTGAAAGTTCAATATTTTCTGTTTTCGAAGTGAATGAACCTTGCCCGCAACCTGTTGTCCAACCGACCGGTATTGATCACGTCAGGTACTTTGCACAATGAATACTTCCTTCGACTCCCCACCTGCCTCAAACACCCGTTCCAGAACCGCCCGTTATCCAGTGGCAAAACCAGAACTGAACAATGGCCGAACCAGCACTCCCCACCGTGAAACAGAGGCAACACCCCTGCTTTGGGGTCGCTCTGTTCTGCCATCACAAAAAGTCAGCGAAGAACAGCTGATGGCACTGATCCGCAGTGATGGGATGAGCAACGATATTTCTTACGAAGTGCATGGTTCTGCCAGAATCTCTAACTACCCCGGCCTGAAATTTCTGTCTGGAAATATCTCTGTTAAGGGGGGGTTGGTGATAACTGATTGCCCCGAACTTCGAACCATTTCAGCAAACCTTTTTGTGGGTGGCGACTTGTTAATTAACAGCTGCCCCCTTTTGGAAAGTATTGATGGGTCTGTCACCGTGAAAGGTGGAATGATCATGCCCCACACCTCGGGCCTGGTTGATATGCCCGGC
>JAQFVO010000312.1 GCA_027942505.1 Endozoicomonas sp.
AATTTTTCTCCCAAAAAGTCGGAGGCTCTGGTGGATCTTGAACCAATGAGAACATTTGTACGCAGTTGGTATCGATACTTGTGTGTTGGAAAAACTGGCTATGCATACTTGCCACTCCTTGTGCTGTATTATTGCTAAATAACTAATGGGGTTGACTGGGAATTACCGGTTGTTCATAACTTTAGATGCTTCAGTGAGATAAAAGTTCCGCTTTTTATGTTTGATTTGGTGAAGATTGCCAGGGATAGTCATCTGTCCGGGCATTCACCTCCCTGTTCCAATATTTGTGACTAAGAGACAGCCTGCGCGGCCTGTTAAGGCGGGGAATGCCAGCTGGCTGTCCTGCGATTACTGGCAGAGAAACCGCACATTGCAGAGTGGCATCGATGATGAACTCTTTGAACGGTGGGCCGCTCGCCCCCCGTTCAGGGTTCCAGAATCAGGAGGGAAGACAACTTTGCCGGCTTTGCCGGCTTTGCTGGCTTTGCTGGTACTGGGGGATAGTGATTTCAGTCAATCCAGTGAACACTGTGCACTTGATGTATTTTTGGGTTTCAGGCTCAACGACCTTACACCTGCAGACCTTAAAAGAAATACGAATTGCCTTCGCGTCACGGGTGATCAGTTCACGGGCTTCTGCCTGAAAGTATTTTATCACCTCCTCAGCCAGGTTTGCATTTGCTTCATCGGTCAGAAATTTCCGCCATTGGCCAAGGTCCCTGTCGGCAAGTGGCAGGAGATGTTTGGTCGTAAAGTTTCTTTGGGTACTGACGACGTGGTCACGATCAAACAGATTGGTCACCGCCCTTTGACATTTTGCCGTTTCAGCATTCACACCGCTGGATTGATTGGCAGAGGGAGTATTAGCGGGCGGGTGTTGAGCAGTCGAAGAAGGCTCATGGAGATGGTGAGCATCAAATGCTTTTTTATCATCCGGCTGGCACAGTGCTTCTTCGTTGTCTGTGTGTTCAGGTTGGTCGACAATGAAATCCCCGGGCCTCCCCTTGATGCAAATGGTGGTTTCTTCCCGGGTATGACCAAGCGTCCTGCCACACCAATCGACTTCCGGGGGAGATGCCATCAGAGGCAGTTCCTGAACACACGAGAACATATCGGTGTATTCGGGATTTCTAATTTGTGAGTGGTTATTGAACATGGTTACCTGCCTTATGCTGAATTATTGTCAAAGTAAATCAGCCTGAGACAACAGCCGTGTTGTCATAGAACCGTGGGGTAGGTTAAAAATCAAAAATACCCCGCACACCAGCCAGGCTCCAATTCTTTTTGTGAGTCTGACCTGTAATCACCTGCTTCAACTCCGCGTCTTGTGAAAATTGCATGAAGAA
>JAQFVO010000316.1 GCA_027942505.1 Endozoicomonas sp.
GATCGAACTGAAAAATGGTACTTGAATTCAAGTGTCATGAAAAAGCGCAGACTTGGAAAAGGCCGCAATACAAGAACTACAAGAGTGGGTGAAAGTCTCATGCTGATAAGTACTATGGATCTACTTTATTAGGAAATGGGATGACATTGTCGTTAGGGTCGCTAATCCTGGCTCGATAATTGAACGACAAAAGTCGTCTGTACTTATCAAGCCAGTCGCTCTGGATTAACGACCCCAGCTTTTCCAGTTTTCCACCACCCGAAAATCCTGAGCTGCTTGTGCTTTTTCGAGCAGCGGCCTCTTTCAAAATAAGGAAGTCAACACCAGACAAATCCTGAAATATCAATTCTGGTTGAACGTCCATGAATAATTAAGGTCCAAAATCTAGAAGTAAATTATTCCATGAGATCACATATATGGACGCTATGCTGGTTGCGGGTGCTTGTACGCCCCGGAATCCTGTTAATGAAGAGGAACCCACACAATCCGCCAAGTACAAAAGGTTTTCATTCTTTTCGTTGTCCAAGCTACCTGATGAAGTTCTGGCTAAATATCTCCTGCCTTGTATGTCCTTGCAGGATATTTGTGCCTGCGCCCGGGTCAACGGAAGGTTCAGGGACATTATTGATGCCAACCTTCTGAATGCGGTCTGTTTCTGTCGTAATTTTTGCTCACCCCATATAACTGAAAAGGCACGTGAGAAATATCAGACCGTCACTCGTCGCTGGTTGCATCAATTCGGCCAGGGCGGTCGGGAACATATTGTGAAACTGGATCAAAAAACTCACCACATACGGTTCCCAGAGCTTCTGTTTTATTCAATTGCCAAGACGCTGGTAAGGGCCGAAGAGCTTGCAGTGAGCCCGGCAGGCACATTTACCGAAACAGCAATAGTTTGCGATGTGTCATTCAGTCCCTATGGCATGCATGCCATGGCCTCCTTTCTGGGTTCTGGAGCCAGGCTATACCGACTTGTTGATGGGAAATGGCAGTCAGGACTCTTTATCAGTCCTGATGCCATGGTGGATAAATTCAGGTTCAGTGCCGACAGTAGCAAGGTCATAACGGCCGCCTCGGATCGTTGGATCAGGCTTCATAAGTTTGTTGGCAATAACTGGCAGGAACAAGCTTGTCTCCAGCGTGCAGAGGGGCTTCACGTTGCTACGCTCAGTGGTCATTGCCAAATAGCACTCGCCAGAATAAACCGGGTCATTATTTACGGTTATGATGGCGCACAATGGCAGCAAGAATATGTTGAGAGTGACCTCGATCAAGCCTTAGTACCAAAGGTCAGATTCAGTCCCGATGGAAAGCATTTTGTCTTAGGCTGCAAGAATCTGTCGATGTATGCGCTTGTTGACGGAAAATGGCGGCTTCAGAAGACAGTACCCGATTCTTGCATAGAGCCGTTGTTTCGATTAAGCCCTGATGGGAGCCGGCTTCTGTCAGTCTTTGGGAAGCGTAAGGTGAAAATCCACCATCTGGTTGCCGGGAAATGGCAGGAATCAAACACCTTTCCCCTGAGGAGTTATATTATGGGGTGCCGTTTTAGTCCGGACGGCCGGCAAGTGATGCTTTATCTGGAAACGAATGCAATCACTTTTTTAAGTTTTGTGAACGGAGTGTGGCAGATCAATGGGACAATGAATCATCCTAATTCATTGTCCGTCTTTAAATTCAGCCCTAATGGAGTTTATGCCATGACCGGTTGCTATGACAATACCGTAAGATTCTTTCAACAGGTAGGCGGGCAGTGGCAAAAAAAAATGCAGATTAAGATTGACGAAGGCCTTTCTCATGTCACGTTCAGTCCTTGCGGCACTCATATAGCCGTAACAAACGATGAAAACATTGCCACAATCTACGGTTTACGCAACGGTCAATGCCACATGAAAGGCCATATTCCGGGTGTTAAGTATGGGCGTGGGGTAAGATTCAGCCCCATTGGGGGCTACCTTTCAGCCATCAGCGCTAAAAAGTTAAACATCTTCACGCTTATCAGTGGTTGTCTCTCGGCGTCCGATGACATTGAGCCACGGTTAACCTGAAACACCTGCGATCATTATTCAACCATGCACGGAACGAGCTACCTGTCCTGACCAGCACCCGTTCTCAAGGTAGACATTGTTGTGAGCTTTCTGGCAAATATTTCCGTTGCCGTCCTCGCTGGGGAACGAAAAACAGGACAACTACTTTTCAGCCGGGATATTTATGGGTGTCTTATTTTCCTCGCCAACTAAAAAGGTTGCGCACGTGGTGAACTTTTCACACAAGAGTTGTCTTACGGATCAGAACAAAGACGAGCGAGGTATAAATTGTGAGCCCTGCTTCATCACTTAGTCCCAAAGTACAGATCGAACAGCACAATTTTTCCCGACAGGCCACAGTAGGTGAGCCTGGCGAAGAACTGGCCACTTCTGCTATCTCGAAGGGTAAGTCATGGGGTTCCGTCAGGGGCATTCCCAATCCTTTTTATTACCTC
>JAQFVO010000345.1 GCA_027942505.1 Endozoicomonas sp.
CTGGAAAAACAGATTCTGAAAAGCATTGAGCCCTGGAAAGAAGCCTGGCAGATACTGCAGACGCTACCCGGAGTCAGCGAAATGAGTGCAGCAGCACTGATCGCAGAAATCGGTGATGACATGAGCAAGTTCGAAGGCGTGACGGGAATCGCCTCATGGGCGGGGCTTTGTCCGGGCAAAAACGACAGTGCTAAGAAACGCAAAAGTTGTCGAATCCGAAAAGGGAACAAGATGATCAAAACGATCTTGTGTGAGGTGGCTAATGCGGCGATCAAGACCAAGAGCCAGTTCAAGGGCAAGTACCAAAGCCTGGTCATTCGCAGGGGTCATAAGCGAAGTCTGATTGCCATAGCTCACAAGCTCATTCGCGTAATTTATACCTTATTAAAACGACGCCAGCCTTATATTGATCCTGACATTGATTACGAGGGTCTGTCAGTCAGGAAGAATGCGGCGCGCTGGTTGAACAAACTGGTCGATTACGGCTACCTGGCTCAGGCTCAACAACAAGCCTGAGCTTTTATTGATACGATAGTTCCTTGTTCCGTACAGGGCGGTTGCGTTCGCCTTGAGTTCGGGGATTTTCACGGCAAATGTTCATGACCGAATTTTCGGTCACCCCGCACAATGAAAATTAGGTTCTGCCACAATCACCACGGTGCAGAGCCTGACAGTGGTCGTTATCTTTGTAGTGGCTTTAGACCCTGAACACAAATTGGCCCGGGCTGGATCGTTCGCACCCTCGCTTATCTCATGGCTCTGAACTGGCACCATTGAGGTGCCATTTCTGAAACATTGAATGCACGGCAAACAGACCTGTTCTCCAAGTGAGTTCATGGCAATCCGATCCAGTCCGCCAGGCTCTGCCGTTCCTCCACGAACGTTTGGAGCATGACGATGCAATCCATTGTGAAAAATTGCGCAGGCATTGATGTCCATAAAATGATGGTCATGGTTGCCATTCGCAAAGAAACGCCAGAGGGCAATATTCAAATATTAACCCGTGAATTCGGCACCTTCCGGAAAGACCGGAAACTAATGTGCCAATTCTTACAACAACACCAGATTGACCTGGTGATCATGGAAAGTACCGGTGTCTACTGGAAAAGCATTTACGCATCTATCATTGGTTGCAACCTGAACCCTTGGGTGGTGAATGCCCGGCACGTAAAAAATGTACCCGGTCGCAAGACGGATGTATTGGACAGTCAGTGGCTCGCCCATCTTGGTCAATGCGGCCTGGTTCGCCCGAGCTTTGTGCCTCATCCAGATCAGGAACAATTACGTTTACTGACACGCCGGCGAGACTCATTGGTCAAGCAAATAGCCAATGAAAAAAATCGTCTTCATAAAACCCTGGACGATAGCGGTATCCGGCTGGGTGGCCTGATCAGTGATATCAACGGCAAGTCTGGCCAGCGCATGATCAACGCTCTGATTGATGGCGCCTCCATTCAGGACATTATGAAAAAGGCTGATAGTCGACTGAAGGCCGACAAAAAAGAGTTGATGGCCAGCATGGATGAAGAGCTTTCCCTCTCTCATCGGATCGTATTGACAGACATTCGGGATCACATTGATTTTCTGAGC
>JAQFVO010000354.1 GCA_027942505.1 Endozoicomonas sp.
AGATGGCTATCCCTGCCGGTTCCGTACAATCCCTGTACACAATGACAGCGGTGAGGGAGGTCATCCCCCAATGAAAAGTGAAATAAGAAACAGTTTGATACTTCTTTATATTCCTGTCTTAGGTACTGAAACTGTCTAACCTGTCAAGACTTCATCTCCTCCATAGGCGTTTCGTTGCTCTCAGGTAATGGAAATGACGTTCAACAATATGACAGCATTCGCATGATTAATGAAAAGACTCCGGCAGGGGGAGAACAAAATAACGTCTAATTACATTTGAGGACTTGGTTATGATTCAGCAATCGACGGCACCTGTGGCCGCCAGCTGGCTGACCGCCCCATGTGAGCCTTCAGATCGTGGTCCCGGGATTCGTGTAGTTGCCGGTGTTATCTCTTTTTTTAAAGCACTCCATCCTGATTATGCCTCGGGCTCTTTGCAGATGGAGCTTCCAACACTCTGCGCCGATCCATCGGGAAAAGGCTGTCACTCTGCGTTGGAGCGTACTGAACTGGCAGCCAGGATGGTCTGTGCTTGCGCCGGTCTGCCTGTGGATGTTGTTTCCTGTATCGGAGGGGCGGCGAACATCTCTGCTGTTGTCCGCTGGGTTGGCAGCCATCTCGCTGGGGCAGATAGCGTCGTGAGCAGGGACGACAATAGCCATTCTCAAGCCCACAAAAAACAGCGGCACGTGAAGGCCTGCTCAGCTAAAACAGCTATCGGGCTGAGTGCCGCTTCTTGCCTGGGGGTGGTTGGTGCTGCCCCGGTTCCTGATCATGGGCAGTGGATCGAGGTGAATAACAGCAGCGTGCTGGACAAAATCGGTCGCGACCCAGCCTATCCGCTCAATGGTAGTTATCGCCAGCATGCTGATATCGATGCCAGTGACTTATCTGGTCCTATCGGCAGCGAATCTCAGCCGTTTGTTGGTGAGTACGATGGCGGTTGTCACTCTATTGATAAACTCAAACACTGCTTTATCCAGAAGCTTGATGGCAATGGCCGGATTGTTAATGTGCGAATTGTCCGTGGTGAAATCTATTCCCTCGAGAAGGCTGGTTTGGTTGCCTGTGAGCTTTCTGGCAAGGCCGCTTTGCGTAATATCAGGGTTGAACACAGTGAAGTGCTTACTGCCGGCAATAAAGCTCCTGCCGGCCTCGGGGCAGGTGTTGTCAGTAGATACGCGCCTATCAATATTAACGGTTTCAGTGCGTTTAATTGCTCGACAAGAACTGGCAAAAGAGAGTCTCATGCTGGTGGC
>JAQFVO010000390.1 GCA_027942505.1 Endozoicomonas sp.
ATCACCTTGCCGATCTCCTTTACATCCGCCATAAGGTGAGCTTGACCAGTGTCGATTCGGTCAACAAAATGGCTGATGAAATCGGTGGGAAGCATGGGTACTTTCTGGGGCGGGATAAATGGTCGTAGAACCGGATATGCCAGCTAAATCGTGTCTTAAGACAGGGAACTCACAAGACTGTCAGCCATCAAATGTACGGTTAGTAGTCAGTCGTAGGGTTAAATAGTGGATTTGGCGTCTTTGCGGGCCGGTCGCTCTCTTGACATTCGCCCGGATCAACGGCTGTCGCCTGCCGACTCTCCCCTCGGTGTTGCTTCGACATTCGCTACCGGGCAACACGTTTCTGGTGTGTCTGGTAAAACTATTGGCCAGCGCGGATGCAAACTTGACCGGCTTAGTGATACCGGTTGTGCTGGCCCTGACAGTGAGAATATTGATGCCACCAATGGCCATCAGGAGTTTGAGCCAGAAACAGACGACGATGATGGTTCGTGGCAGGTAGTAACCCGGCGCCAGTCGAGAAGTAAACGGGACAAGCCCGTCGCACCAGATGGTGGATGTGGTGGTGCACGGGCAAAAAACAGTGTCTTTGAAAAGAGTGCATCAGCGGGCCAGTTGCCTGAAACCAGTTCGGCAGACAGTGGGACGACCCGGAAAAATCAAGACCTGCAGCTGTGCCGCAACGACTCAATATCACTGTCGTCCCTTACGTCCTGTTGGTACTGGCCATTATGCATCAGTAGCTTCGTCCAGCTGAGCAAAGTGGGCTGGAAACCCTTTCACGCCGTTATGGAGAGATTACATCTGTGCCCACAAACAAGGATCAAAAGGGATGATTTTCTGCACTTTCATCACATGATGACCAAAGGGCCGCAAGCCATCAGGAGAGCCGGCGATGCTGTTGTTCTGGCAGGTCCGTTCAAGGTGTTGATGTCTGAGTATGCGTGGTCGCCCGATGCCCTTTTGCTGTCGCTGATGTTTGAGCGCATAGTGCCCGGATTCTTGACCATGCTTGGCGACCGCCTCGTCTTAAGCCTGATTAGGGTAAACCGTAAACACAATCAGTTGTTCAGGGCAGTCACAGAACTGCTCATCCGGATTTGCCAGGAGAACGAGGACTGGCTGAACAGACTGGGTTGGCAGAAACTCTCCTTGCGCAGTCGGTGCAGTCTGTTTTCGTTCATGGCCTTCTTGTTCAAACAGAGTAACGAGCAAGATTTGATTCGGAACTTGCACCAGCAAGTCAGTGGGGCGTGGTTGGAAAAGCACTACTACGCCACAGCGCAAAGGATATCTGGCGATACCGTGCACAAGGATCCGAACGGTGACCTGCTTGACCTCAGGGCAAGCGTTCGTGCTGTGTTTTCATGGCTGGAAGC
>JAQFVO010001229.1 GCA_027942505.1 Endozoicomonas sp.
GTGGCCCTGCGGGATGGTTTCCTGGTGGCCATGCCCTTTATTATCGTAGGCAGTTTTATCCTGATTTTTGCCAACCCTCCTTTTTCGGCAGACACGACTAATGCCTTTGGTCGTGCGTGGCTGGATTTTGTTGCTGCACACCGTCCAACCATTGTGATGCCCTGGACGATGAGTATGGGAATTATGTCCCTGTTTATCACCATGGGCGTTGCCTATTCCCTGGCAAAAAAGTACCAGATGGACCCCATTGGCGCGGCTGCTCTGTCTGCCATGTCGTTCCTTCTGGTTGCTGCTCCTGAAAAGGGGTGGGCGCTCCCCCTGAATCATTTTGCCGGTACAGGCATTTTTACCGCTATTCTGGCGGCTTACTTTTCCGTTGAACTGACTCGTATCCTGAAAAAGTACAACATCACTATTCACATGCCCGAACAAGTACCACCGGCCATTGCCGCCTCATTTGCTCTGCTGGTTCCGGTTCTGGTTATTTTTCTCACGCTTTATCCACTGAGCCTCTTTATTCAGCACAATTTCAGTATGTTGTTGCCCGAAGCGGTCATGGCTCTGTTCAAACCCCTGGTTTCTGCCTCCAACAGTCTGCCGGCTATTCTCGGTGCAATTCTGATCAGCCAGTTGCTCTGGTTTGCCGGTATACACGGTGCCAATATTGTTGTTGGAATTTTGTCGCCTATATTTCTGACCAATATCGCGGCCAATGCTGCGGCTTATGCCGCAGGAGAGCCGACGCCCAATCTGTTCACTCAGCCTTTCTGGGACTTCTATATTTTTATCGGTGGTGCTGGTGCTACCATCGCACTGGTCATTTTAATGTGTTGCAGCAAATCTGTGCATCTTCGCAGCGTTGGGCGCATGAGTTTTTTTCCGGGACTATTCCAGATCAATGAACCGGTGATGTTTGGTGCTCCGGTGGTGTTGAATGCTTCCTTGTTTCTGCCTTTCGTTTTGGCGCCGGCATTCAACGCTATCGTTGCTTATACGGCAGTCAGTACCGGCCTTATTGATAAGGCGATCGCTGTCACCCCATGGACGACACCTGCCCTGATAGGTGCGGCGTGGGGGGCAGGCTGGGCCATTAAAGCCTCGATCCTGACCGCTATTTTGATGGTTCTGGATATTATTATTTACTATCCATTTTTTAAGGTTTACGAGCATCAACTGCTGGACGAAGAGTCAGCCAATCTTTCTGCTGCTCCGACGTAAACAAACGCCATATCATGAGGTTGTCGCAAAAGCCCCTGAAAAGAAGGGAACCACAAAGACATATATGGTTCGCCCCGGTTTTGCAAGAGTCTG
>JAQFVO010000399.1 GCA_027942505.1 Endozoicomonas sp.
TAAAACCACCAGCAGGCTGGTGGGCTCACGTCCATGTGATTAATGCATTCCATGCAAAATTCATATTAGCCGCATGATGTTCGGGACAATAGCGGCGATCACGGTGAAGGCTGTGAGATATCTCCTACGGGTTGTTCTTTTTCGCTGGCTTGAGACTTGTTTACAATTTTATCAGCGCGGATAACTTTGTCCGAAAGGAGTTCGCTGAGCATCTGGTCATCTGGTTCTGACAGAATGATTCGGGTCTCCTCGGACTGGTCATCAAAATTCGAGTCTTCTACATCGGCAATATTTGTTTCAGGAATTGATGTTGGCTCTGCTGTTGGTTCAGTAATTGGAGGGGGGATTCTGCTAAGCCAGTATCCACCAGCTGCGGCGATAATCAGTAAGATGACCAGTACAGCTGATAATGTTTTTTTGCTCATGCAAGGCCTTTGGTCGCTATCCAATTGAGTAAAGCGCCAATTTACAAAGTTGCACCGTGCTACTCAAGTTTTAAATTCCTAAATCTGGCAACTGATGGCTCAGGGCTTACGCATGAGTATTCTCATTCTCATTTAGGCAGTTGAATAGGGGTATTTTTGGCTGATTTTTGATCAACTTTTGTCCGTGTTTGAAATAACCAGCGTCGTTTACCTGTAACAATTGAGCAATTAATGATCAAAAACCGGTATTATGGAGTGTTTAATGAGAATCATTCTCTTCGTGCGTAAGCCCTGACTGATGGCTATGCCTGAGATTTGCCTTTAAATGGGGATTTTGGGATGACAACAATTAGCTCGAGCAATCAGATTCTGCTCGATGTCCAACATAGTCGGATACCAATCGATTTAACCTATGCTGGCGCATTAATTTCACCGGCAATTCCTTTAAGTGATGCCTGATGCCCCGGACTGCCTGCTTAGCGCTGTTGGGGTGCCTGAGGTCGCTCAATCTGAACTTTCCAATCAGTGGCATCTTTCGCCCCGTGTTGGCTTATTTCTAATTTGCAGCCCTCAGTTCAGGCAATAAGTTGGAAAGTTAATGATAAATACTCTGAAAATGGTTGAAACCAATTAGCTCAGCCAAGGTCTACGGAAGGTCATACCAACAGCGAGGAGTTGATTATGGATGGCGTGAGTTCCAGTAAAGTGACCGGTGCTGCTCATCAAGGTGGAGCGGAGGCTGCTCAGGATACCAAAAATAAGAGCACCAAAGGCGATGTTGAGGGGCTTTCGAATGCCAAGCCCCAGACACCGCCTGCTGACCCTGCTTCAGTTCAGGGTGAAACAAAGAAAATGGCTGAACTCAGTATTAAAGAACAGGAGGTCCCAGCATCGTCAGTAGATGATAAGTCAACGCCGGCAGATGCCAAAGAGGCGCCGTTAAGTGCAGGTGAGCAGAGCGCGCCGAAGAGCGAAGATGGTGAGAAAACGCAAGAGGCTGGTGCGTCTACAGGTCAGCCTGGCAAAACTGATGGGGATGAAAAAGCAGCGCAGGATGTTCAGCCTTCTGCAGATGTTTCCGAAGCACCGGATGAGGCTTCTGTTGCAGACGGCGAGAGTTCAAAAGAAGAGAGCTTGCCCAACCACGTTGATGCTGATGGAGGAGCTTCTGCCAAGACTCAGGAGGGAGGTGATTCTACGAAGACGGAGGTGTAGCCGAAGGAGCTGATTGATGAGCGCCACGAGGGAGTTCCTGCTGCCTTGTGGCGACTTGATGTAGGAGGATTATTGTTGCCTTGGCGTAGCTGGGGTTTTCTCGGTTATTGGGTAATTTCTGGCGTCATGAAGTTGGTAGTGCCACCATTCGGTGTCAAGGCTGTCAAAGCCTGCAATGCCCATTACACCGGCCAGTAT
>JAQFVO010000433.1 GCA_027942505.1 Endozoicomonas sp.
CACTCAAACAAGACAGAACAAATGGACGAAGCAACAGGGAAACGCGCATGGCGCACAATACAACAGGGTTTGTCAGGTAAAGCATTTTGCAGGTGCAAGCCACCCCGCTGCTGCAGGTCCGACCCAAGACAACCGTGCACCACAGGAACCGGCCCAGCATCAGTAGTCGCAGGCACCAGATTCCTGAGACGAAATTATAGAGTGCTTCCGGTCTTTCGCAATTTGCCCAGGTGCACAGTAACGCCGGTGGCAATAATCAATAAAAGACACTTGACCCATATTGCCGGCATCAGCCAGACAGAGAGTCCGATGGTCAGCCATAGAAAAATAACCGCACGGCGAAAGCTTTGCCGGGAAATAGTGCGCTCATCCAGGTATTGGCGCAGTGGTGGCCCTAACACTTTGTGCTGTATCAGCCAGGTGTACAGGGTAGGGGAGGAGCGCAAACTGAAATAAACAGCGAGCAACAAAAAGGGGGTAGTGGGTAGAAGTGGCAGAAAAACCCCGGCAAACGCCAACAGTACGCTCAGCAATGCACCGATTTTAAACACTGCCCTGAGCACCGGGTTGGCAATCAACATACCGGATGATGAGTGTTGGCGGCAGGCTTTCTTGTCCATGGCTGCGTATATGACAACTCGCTAGCTCAAAGGCGGCTCTGGCCCATGCTACTCAAAAAAGGTCTGACTGATGCGTGTCACGTATTCGAGCTGGCCGAGTGCTTTCAGGGTTGCCCGGTAGTTGTCCTGATGGGTATTGCCAATCACCAGGTGCTGGTTTTGCGTGCACTGTACACGACCCGGTGAGCGTCGGTAGATGATGGCGGTGGGGTCAATGGCCAACACCTGAACTATGTTATCCGGGTTGGCCGGAATGCAGAACTCGTAGCTGATCGACTGTTTGCCATCGTCCGGTCCATATAATCCCCGGGCATCAAGCTGGCTCAGGTCAAAGTCTACTTTCTCAGGCGAGGCACCCTGAATGCCAAGCTGGCTACAGGCAGACAACATCACTATAGCCAGTAAGGTGATAAACGACTTTGTGCCGTGGTTGGACTGATTCATGAAGGCCTCCGGATGCTTATGGCCATTGTGACCTGTGCGTGTCGCAAAAGGTATAAAAGCCTTGAACCACAAAGTCACGAAGACACAAAGGAAGCCTTTTTTGTCCGGCAAGACAAGCCCGGAAAAACGTTGTGTCTTCGTGGTTCCACTCTTTCTCAAGGCCTAGTGTTATAGCACGGACTCGCCAACTCTCAGGCCAGCGGTTTCAGGCCCACAGCACGGCGGATGGTACCCAGATGCTCCGCTGCTTCTGCCCGGGCTTTCTGCGCCCCCTTGAGCAGCTCCTGCTCAATAAATGCCGGATCATCAAGCAGGGCATAGTAGCGTTCCCGCGGGAGCTGTAAATGACCATTGAGGAACTCAAACAGTTCATTTTTCAGATCCCCCCAGCCGGCGCCATTGATGTACTGCTGACGTTTGGCCGCAATCCCGTCAGCATCGGCAAAGGCCGAATAAATCTGGAACAGGGTACAGGTGTCAGGGTCTTTTGGCTCACCCGGTTCGAGCGAGTTGGTTTTGATCTTGCGGATCAGTTTCAGCAGCTGCTTTTCCGGGACAAACAGGCCGATAGTGTTGTCGTAACTCTTACTCATTTTACGACCGTCCAGGCCGTTGAGTACCGCTGTGGTTTCACCTACCACTGCCTCGGGCAGCACAAATCGTGTTTTGTAGTGGTGGTTCATCCGGCCGGCAATGTCCCGGGCCATCTCGATATGCTGAACCTGGTCCCGGCCCACCGGCACCTTGTGGGCATTGAACATCAGAATATCAGCGGCCATCAGCACCGGATAGCAGAACAGGCCCATGGTGACGCCCTTGTCCGGGTCTTGCTCACCGGCTTCGTCGTTGGCCTGAACGGCTGCCTTGTAAGCATGGGCGCGGTTCATCAGCCCTTTGGCTGTCATACAGCCAACAATCCAGTTCAGCTCGGCAATTTCCGGGATATCGGACTGGCGATAAAAAGTCACGCGATCAGTATCCAGGCCGAAGGCCAGCCAGGTGGCAGCAATTTCCAATGTTGACTGATGGATGCGCTTCGGGTCACGCCCTTTGATCAGGGCGTGGTAGTCAGCCAGAAAGTAGTATGACGCAATATCATCCCGCCAGCTCTGTTCAATGGCAGGCTTGATGGCCCCCACGTAGTTACCCAGATGGGGCGTGCCGGTGGTGGTAATACCTGTCAGTACTTTCGTTTTGTTCATGATTGTGCTCGCGCTACGAAGAAGTCACCTGTGCCGGGGCCAGTCACAGGTAACGGCGAATTATAAAAGAGCATTGCACCGGTTCACAATAGAGCAGCAAGTGGTGGGATCAGTTGCCCGAAAACCTGAACTGCTTTTGCGGGAAGCGGGCGGCGGTCTTTTTGAAATTAATTACCAGACAAATCCTCAAATGCTGAACTCCTGAGCTACGAAGCTGTCTCAACGCTAAGTTTTCAGGTAGTTTGGTGAGTGTTTCCTACAGTAGCGAGGCCCAGGCAGCGTCGGTGGGTGGTGGCACGACTAAACGCTATGGTGATCAACGTCAGGCTGCGCTCGTTTTTCCAATTGCTCATGGCTATAGCGACGGATTTGCAGGAGTAGGTCTATGCACGGTGCGCCCGTTTCGTCACCCTCAGCCAACCCTCAGTCGCCCCTGATTGAGCCTGCCCAGCAGGTGTCGCCTACTGTTGCCCGGTGTACTTCATCCGGGCGGTTACCTGCCCGACTGGAGCCTTCCCAGATCAGACGTTATCTGCCCACTACTTCCTGTGGCGGTGGATTCGACTTTTATACCCACATTCCGGCCAATTTGCAGGATCAGAGTCAGCGTAGCGAGCCAAACCCATATCCGTTGTTCAAGATGTCCAAGGGGTTTCTGGTTGAGCTGAGTCTCAGACCCGGGAACATCTTCAGCATCCATGATGAGCTGGAAAGAGAGGGGGGTTCCACGGTTACATTCTGGGAGTACCTGCAGCGGCAGAAGGCTGCAACGGGGCAAAAAAGTGCCCTGGACTGCCTGCAGTCCTATTTTCAGGACTATCCGCAAAAGCTTGAGCGTCTGCGCAAGGCTCCGGTTCTGGTACCCTGGGGCGGCTACTTCTCTCGACACAACAGCCCCTGGCTCTTTGGGGTGATCACGCAGTTATTTATGCTGCTCAAACAAGACGACGGATTTATTGCGGTTATTCGTGATTTGTTTCCCTCTGCCGGGCAGCAGCGAGAGCTTGAGAGTGAGCTGAAGGAGTGGCGAGCGCAAAAGGAAAAAATATCCGGCCGTGGCCAGAGGTTTCGGCCACCTGGCTGGGTCCAGAGTCAGTTGCAGAAGCTGTTTCCCGATGACCCGAAAAAGGGTATCTGTGAATCGCAAAGTCATTCGAATATGTTGTCTTACTGGCAACTTGGTCGGATCCTCTCCCTGGTCATCGCCCCGCCATTAACCCGAAAGAGTGTGGTTAGTCAGCTGGTACGCGGCCAGGCCGATCCGGACCATTTTTCTACCAGCGACTTAATGGATGCCTTTTTGACTGACTCCCGGGAGCTTCTGGCCAGGTCCTGGACTCTGTACAGGAGTGACTGTTCTGCCAGGACTGACCTGGTTGCCCTGAAAGGCAGTTTGCACTACCTGTGCCTACAGCAGATAGGCAAAAGCACCCGCAAATGGTCGCACAGCCTGAGCCGAACAAGGTTTGACGAAGCCAGCCTGGTTAACGCCATCAACTGCCGGATTGGCAGTATTGACGATGTGCTCGACTGCATGGCGCACTATCAACAGCATGCCTGCCGGCAGTGGTGTGTTGACCCGGATAATTCGCAAGACCTGGAGGTGACAGCAGTCAGTCTGACCCAGCTCAGAGAGTACATAAGCCACCTGAGACGACCAAAACAGCCTTTTTTGTCTGGCGTGAACTGTGCTCCAATGGCTGCACCCAGCGCAACCATTGCCCACAAACGGCTCAACTCTGCCGATCCTGCCAGGGGTGTTTTCTACATAGCCACCGGCGATGCGGTTCTGGAAAAAGGGGTCGAGGAGGTGGTCCGGGAGTCACCGGTGACCGCCCGGGAGCTGTGCAATATTGGTCGAAGCGCAGATATATCGACGGCAACAGAGCTGGACAGATACATACAATACGCAGCCAACTGCATGCGCTTTCGCCCGATGTATCTCGGCATGAAAGCCATTGAGTTTACCGCCTCTTTCTCCCGCTCTGAGACTCATGCATCGTTAGTAACTGCCATCAGTCAGACCTGTGGCTACGATTTGATGCATCCATTGCTGACCATAACGCCGGTGCCGTTTTATCAGGTGACGGATGCAGTAAATCTCAATGATTTTGAATTGAGTGATGTGCCCGGGCAGAATATTTACTGGTTACCGGTCAAACGCAGTTTTCAATTTCTATCCGACAGAGGCATTAAGGCGATTGCGCAATGGCCGGGTGAACACCCGGCCAGAACCAGTCTGTTGGATTAGGCAGGCATCGCTTCCACCGAAGGTGGCAAAGTCCGGCGGATAATGGTTTTCAAACGGATTGACAATAGAATCGCCCCAATAGTCAGGGCACTGACCAGACCGATCCACAGCCCATGAGGCCCCATCGG
Organism: Endozoicomonas sp.; assembly: GCA_027942505.1. GTDB lineage: Bacteria > Pseudomonadota > Gammaproteobacteria > Pseudomonadales > Endozoicomonadaceae > Endozoicomonas. The sequence continues at coordinate 4,646 of JAQFVO010000433.1, forward strand.
TTCAACCAGCCAATCGGTCAGGCCAAGGATGTAGCCCAGCGGCAGGGCGATACCCCAGCAGGCGACCAGTATCATGGCCATCGGTACCTGGGTATCTTTAAAGCCGCGCAGTGCCCCATTAGCGGCAATCTGAATACCGTCTGCATACTGAAACAGCGCAGCAAAAACCAGCAACTCGCCAGCCAGCAGCGCAACCTCCGGGTTCTGAGTATAAATAGACGTGACCAGGCCGGGCATGAGCAACATCACCAACGCACTGACGGTTGCCGTGATCAGCGTGGTAGCAATACCGGCGTAGCTCGAGTAAGCCGCCTGTTCAGCTTTGCCAGCACCGAGCGCCTGACCAACCCGGATGGTCAGCCCCATGGACAGGCTCATGGGAATCATAAAAATTATGGAGGAAAAATTCAGGGCAATCTGGTGCCCGGCCACGACGATGGCACCAAGTTTACCAATCAGCAGAGCCACCATGGAAAAAATGCTGGCTTCAAAGAAGATCGCCAGGCCAATGGGTACACCGAGTTTTAACTGGCTGGCAATAACCCCCATGTTGGGCTGTTCCCAGCGGGCATAGATACCCACTTTCTGGTGCTGTTGGTCAAGTGCCGTATATCCGGCCATCATTAGAAACATGACCCAAAAACAGACTGCCGTCGCATAGCCGCAGCCAACCCCACCCAGTTCCGGGAAACCGGCTTTACCATAAATCAGCACATAGTTAAGAGGAATATTAAGCGCCAGGGCGACAAAGCTGAACACCATGCCTGGCTTGGTTTTGCCCATTCCCTCACAATAACAGGTCAGGGCCTGGAACAGACAAATAGCCGGTATACCCCAGGCCAGTGCCTTCAGGTATTCAATGGACTTAGCCGCCATTTCAGGCTCCACTTGCAGCCAGCTGAGCACTTTGTCTGAATGGTAGATAAAGCCAAGGCACACAAGGCTCATCAGCATTGCTACCCACAGTCCCTGACGAATCTGACTGGCGATCTCGCTGCTGCGACCGCCGCCGTACAGGTGAGCGACGGTAGGCGTAATAGCCATCAAGATACCGCGTACCAACAGGTAAACCGGTACCCATATACTTGACCCAAGTGCGATGGCAGCCAAATCCATGGCAGAATACTGGCCGGCCATGCTGGTATCGACAAACGTCATACCCGTGGTTGCCAGTTGAGCCCCCATAATCGGTCCGGCAAGGTACAAAAGTTCTCGAAGCTCAGCCCGGTATCGGGCCAAGATTGACAGATTTGTTTTCATTTTTGCTCGCAGAAAAAACATCCTTTGCCATGCAATCCCGGGGCAAAAGGGGTCTTATTGTATCAGCAGCCTGACAAAAATATTGATTGTTTATTTCGAAGTTACGAGCAGTGTTTGTGCTTATTCAAGGCAGTGAGAGCCGACCTTGTTGGTAGGCTGGTGATTGGCTGAGTCGGTGGTGTCGCTCTGAAAAGAAGGGAGCCACAGATACCCCTGAAGAGCCACAAAAAAGGCTTCCTTTGTGTCTTCGTAGTCCATAGCTTTTATGCTTTTTGTGACAGGCTCAAAGGTGGGAATCCACGGCAAGGATCCCCACCCTCTGACGGATGGTTAGCTAACAGTCTGCCTCCCTTAACGGTCGCAGTTCCACACCTTGCTGGCGTAATCAGCAATAGAGCGGTCAGAGGAGAACCGTCCCAGTCGTGCCGTGTTGAGCACCGCCTTGCGCCACCATAGCCGCGGCTTACAGAAAGTCTCAGACACCTTCTTCTGAGCTTGCCTGTAGCTGTCGAAGTCGGCCAGGGCCATAAAGTGGTCCCGGTGCATCAAGTCTTCGGCAACCGGCTTGAGCAGGTCAGGCTTGTGCTGGCAGAAAGAGCCGTCCATCAGGGCATCAATAGCGCGCTTCAGTACCGGATTCTGCTCATAGTAGGTGTACGGATTGTAACCAGACTTCTGCAGTGCCTGTACCTCATCGACAGTTTTACCGAAGATAAAGATGTTGTCATCGCCCACCGCCTCAGCAATCTCCACGTTGGCACCATCAAGCGTACCAATGGTCAGAGCACCGTTGAGGCCAAGCTTCATATTGCCCGTACCGGAGGCTTCGTAACCTGCGGTGGAGATCTGCTCAGAAAGATCGGCCGCAGGAATGATCAGCTCGGCCAGACTGACGCGGTAGTCAGGCAAAAAGACCACTTTCAGGCGGTCATCAAGACGACGATCGTTGTTAATCACCCTGGCTACCATGTTAATAGCCAGAATAATCTGTTTGGCCAGTACATAGCCCGGGGCTGCCTTGGCGCCAAAAATAAACACCCTGGGTGTATGATTGGCGTCCGGATTATCGAGCATCTCATGGTACAGGCTGATGATGTGCAGCAGGTTCAGCTGCTGACGCTTGTACTCGTGCAGACGTTTGATCTGAACATCGAACAGAGCATTGGGGTTAACAGTAACCTTGCACTCCTTTTCAATTACCCGGGCCAGACGCTCCTTGTTCTTGAAGCGGACAGCGGCAAAAGCGTCGAGAAATTCCGCTGAGTCGGCCAGTGGCGTCAGTTGTTCCAGCTGGCTAAGCTCAGTGCGCCAGTCACTGCCGATATGTTTGTCCAGCAGGCGGGCCAGCCCCAGGTTACAATGTGCCAGCCAGCGCCGTGGTGTGACACCGTTAGTGACGTTCACCAGCTTGCCCGGATAAAGCTCATCAAACTCGGGGAACAGGTTAGCCTTTACCAGACCGCTATGCAGCGCTGCAACACCATTAACACGACAACTGCCTATTACCGACAGATTGGCCATGCGGACCATACGTTCACCGTTATCCAGCTCCTCAAAGATGCTGACCTTCTTGATAATCGACAGATCATCTCCCCACTTCTCCTTGGCTTCCCCGTTTAGAAAGACATAGTTGATCATCTCAATGATCTGCAAGTGTCGCGGCAAGATCCGGTCGAGCAGCTCAGCGGACCACTTTTCCAGCGCTTCTGGTAACAGCGTATGGTTGGTGTAGTGGCACATGGCCCGGGTGATGGTCCAGGCCTGGTTCCAGACCATGCCTTCTTCGTCCATCAGCAGGCGCATCAGTTCGGGAATGGCAATAGCCGGGTGAGTGTCGTTCAGTTGCAGAGCGTAGTGGTTAGCGAGTTGATCCAGAGGCAGGCCACGCTGTTTGTGCTGGCGAATAATATCTTGCAGCGAGCAGGCGCAGAAGAAGTACTGCTGAATCAGGCGCAGATCCTTGCCCTGCGGGGTGGAATCTTCGGGGTAGAGTACGCCAGAGATGGTGTCGCCATCGACCAGGTTGCGACACGCTTCGAGGTATTCGCCCTGGTTGTACTTGTCCAGGTCGATGGGGTAGGAACCGGCATGGCTCTCCCACAGGCGCAGACGGTTAACATACTCACCACCAAACGATGGAATAGTAATATCCCAGGGCACCCCGACCAGGGTTTTGGCAGGAGTCCAGCGGTTATTACCATCGTTATCAGTTTCAATATGGCCGAACAGACCAATCTGTACCGTTTCAGATGGACGACAAGTTTCCCACGGGCTACCAAATTCACGCCATACGTCGGGTACTTCCTTTTGCTGACCGTTTTCAAACACCTGGCGGAACAGACCATAACGGTAGTTAATGCCGTAACCGGTGGCTGGAATCTGCTGATTGGCCAAAGAGTCCATAAAACACGCCGCCAGTCGTCCAAGGCCGCCATTGCCAAGAGACATATCGCGCTCCTGGTCCAGCACGTCGGCAATTTTTACGCCGTGGGATTGCAGCAGTTTAGCGGCCGGTTCGTATAGGTTCAGGTTCATCAGGGCATCGCCAAGGAGGCGGCCCATGAGAAATTCCATGGAGAGATAGCAAACGTGGCGGGTGGATTTTGCCGGGTTACCGCTCAGGCTACTGTTGTGCAGTTGGTCCAGGTTGATATCTCGTAACGTCAGGGACAAAGCCTGCCACCAGTCGCGATGTGTCGCCTGCTTTGGTGTGGTACCCAGTTCGCGACGCAGGTGATTTTCAAGTTCAGTGATAAATTCGTTATGACTCATGAGATCTGTTTCACTCTTCCGATGAACTGATTTTTACTATCTAAGTACATGACCATTTGCTTTTCAAGCAACCCTTGAAGCCTGTGCAAGCCTGAGGAGGAAATATAAGATTTCCTTTGGTTATGTAGTTATCCACTAATTTTTATTTTATGGAAAGACAACAGGACACTAAAAATCTGAGTAATCAGCTTACAGAAAAAAATATAAGTAAATTGATGTAAACGCTTACACGCTTTGTGTCGTTCAATTACGATTAGAAAGTAAACAGAGTGAAACAGGAAAAATAAAGCATATAAAATCAGTGGGTTATAATAATTTTGTGCTTAAAAATTGCATGAAAAGGTTTACAGTGCTTAATTTTTACACGAAATATGTCGTAAATCAATGTGAAGAATTGATAGAAATCCATAATTCCGCACAACTGAAAAGCCGATTAACAACGCATAAAGTAGGTAATCTATGAGCAGTAAGTTCAAAAAACTCTGTCTGGCAGCGGCCATTTCCAGCGTTGCATTGACGATCGTTGGCTGTAAAGACGATGATGGACAGGTCACAACGCCGCCACCAGTAGAACCACCAACTGGTGAGTTGCAATTACAAAAAAATCAGGTAGCCATCTATTACAAGCGGGATGAGCAGGCAAGAAGTGCAGCAGATTATGAAGGCTGGGGACTTCATGTGTGGGATAATGATGGTGATGACAACCTGGCCGAAGGGGTTGAGACGCACTGGTCTGATCCATTGATGCCGGCCGGCTTCCACGCCGCCAAAGGTGCCTACTACGTCGTTAATCTCAACGCAGAGCGCAATAACCAACAGGCGTTCAATTTTATCGTTCACAAAGGCGACGAGAAGAGCTGTCCGGATGATTTGACCTACCGTATCAGTGATAACGGTGAAGACGCCTACACTGTGCAAAACAGCTGTGAAGTAATGGACTCCTTTGATGAGGGGTTGGATCTGGCATCAAATCAGGTAGCCATCTACTACAAACGTAAAGATGGTCAAGAGGCTGACTGGAGACTGCATATCTGGGATGATGTCGAAGCCGGTGATCTTGCTGAGGGCGTTGAGACCAGCTGGGAAAATCCGAAAATGCCAGATGGTATTGATGAAAGCAAAGGCGCTTATTTCGTGATCGACCTGACAAATGATCGCAACGATGAGCAAAGCTTTAAATTTATCATCAGAGATGGTGCAGGCAACAAAGACTGTGGTGATCGTTCTTATAGTGTAAAAGACAACGGTAAAGACGGTTATACCATGCAAGGCGGTTGTGAGGTGAGTGATAACCCAATCCCAATGACACTGCTGGAAAATTCCGCTGCCCACCTGCTCGACGGGCAGACACTGGTCTGGAATGCTCCAGCTGGTGTAGAGACAGTTGAACTGGTGACTTCTGTCACCGGCGGAATCAAAAATAATGCTGATTTGACTGATCTGGAAGGTGTTGATTTACAGCGCATTACGTTAGTTGACGCTGGTACTTTATCGGCCGATACCAGCTCGCCATACCCTGCGTTTAACGGTAAGAGGAAGTGGACGCTGCCTGACTCTGTTGGTGCTGACCAAGTCAAAGAGTGGCTTAAAGGTCAGGTGGTGGTGCTGGGCAAAAATGCCGACGGGATTGGCATGGCAGCAACCCGTGTTCAGTTCCCGTTTGCGCTGGATGCTCTTTACTTCGATGGCACCAGCTTGGCAGAGGAACAGCTTGGCGCCTCGTTTGAGGGTGAAAACGTCGATATTCGTCTGTGGGCACCAACAGCAACAGAAGTAACTCTACAACGTGCACGCACAGGCAGCTGGAATGCTGAGACCACCGACACCCCAATGCAGTATGATGAAACAACAGGCGTCTGGCATTTTTCAGCGCCAATCGCTGAGCTTGACAAAACCTTTTATCGTTACGTGGTAAAAGTCTACCGCCGTGATGCTGACAAGGTTGAAACCGTTACTGTTACCGATCCGTATTCACTGAACGTTTCTGCCGATGGTGCTTTCACTCAGGTCGTGAGTCTGGACGACCCTGAAACCAAGCCGATTGGCTGGGAAGATATTCCGGTAAACGATGGCCAGCGCCCTGACAATATTGTCGTTTATGAAACCCATATCCGCGATATCAGTAACTCTGACCAGGGCAAGCCTCGTGTCGATCTGGCTAATAACGGCAAGTATAAAGCGTTTGCTGAACCGGATCGTGCCAGTATGACCCATTTGCAGGAGCTTGCCGCCGATGGCATAACCTACCTGCAAGTGCTTCCCGCGTTTGATATTGCTACGGTGGATGAAGACCCTGTAAAAGTGGCGAATCTGGGTGATTCGTTTGATAAGCTGTGCAAATTGAACCCAGCCGTTAAGGATGATGCCAGTTTTGGTGGATTTTGTGGTGGCAGTCAAACCATCGGTCAGGTGTTTGAGCAGATCAAAACCGACGATGAAAAACCCCAGGCACTGAACAACTACCTGCGTGCACACGATAGCTTCAATTGGGGTTATGATCCATTCCACTACACGGTACCAGAAGGTAGTTATGCGTCTGATCCAAACGGCATTGCTCGTATTAAAGAGTTTCGTGAGATGGTAGTGGCTCTGAACAATATGGGTCTGAAAGTTGCTATGGACGTGGTGTATAACCACACCAACGCGGCTGGCACGGCGCCCAAATCTGTACTGGATAAGATTGTTCCTGACTACTATCAGCGACTGGATATGATCACCGGTGCTGTGGAAAACAGTTCCTGCTGCTCCAATACCGCCAGTGAGCAGAAGATGATGGGCAAGTTGATGGAAGATTCTCTGGCCGTCTGGACCAAAGACTACAAGATTGACGCGTTCCGTTTTGACCTGATGGGGCTGCACCTCAAAGAAAACATGCTGGATATCAAGGACAGCCTTGAGGCCATCAACCCGGCCATGTACATCTATGGTGAGGGCTGGACCATGGGCTTTGGCGGTGGTGCCGGTAACCCTGAAACTGCAGCAACCCAGCTGAACATGGCTGGTACCGGTATTGGTACTTTCAGCGATCGTCTGCGTGATGCGGTGCGCGGCGGTGGTCCGTTTGATGGCGGCAATGATATTCGCAAAAATCAGGGCTTTGGCAGCGGTGCCTGGGAGGTTCGTAATGAGCTTAATCAAACACCGAATGAACATGCCCTGAAAAACCAGATGGATCTGATCCGCGTTGGCATGGCAGGTAATCTGGCCGACTATAGCTTCACCAGTCATACCGGGGAAGAAATAACCGGTAAGCAGGTAGACTACAACGGTGCTCCTGGCGGTTACACGAAATTACCAATGGAGAACGTCGGTTATGTTTCCAAACACGACAATCAGACGCTGTGGGACAACAATCAGTATAAGCTGGCAGCTGGGTTAACGGCCACAGAGCGGGCAAAAATGCAGATTATGGCTCAGGCGCTGCCGATCCTCAGCCAAGGCGTACCGTTTGTTCATATGGGCGCTGAGCTGTTGCGCTCCAAGTCCATGCAGCGTGACAGCTATGACTCCGGCGACTGGTTCAACCAAGTCAACTTCGATCTGGATGACGTCAACTGGAACAACAACTGGAATGTTGGCTTGCCAAGGGCAGATAAAGATGGTGGTAACTGGGAACTGATTCGCTCTATCACGGCTAACGACAAGATCGCTCCAGCTCGTGCAGATGCTCAGCTGTCGGTAGACATGATGCGTGAGTATCTGGCCATACGTAAAGGCAGTCCACTGTTCCAGCTGCAGACTCTGGCTGATGTGCAAAAAGTGGTTAAGTTCCACAATACTGGTACAGAACAAGTCGGTGGTCTAATCGTTATGGAGCTGGATAATTCTACGGCAGTAGTCAACGACTACGAAAGCATTGTGGTGATAGTTAACGCTACTGCAGAAGCGAAGACCCATCCGGTTGACGGTGCCACCGGCTACAGTCTCCATTCAGGGCACCAGAATTTTGGTGATGGCAAAGCCTACGGTACGGCCAAATTTGCCGAAGGTAAATTCACTGTACCTGCACGCAGTGTTGCCGTCTTCGTCAAGGGCGAAGTCGCGCAATAAACAGTGAATAATATCGGGACGACACCGACAGGTGTCGTCCCTTTTTTGTTTGAGCGAGAATATCAATGACCCAAATGAAAACAATAGCGGTGGTTATTTCCGCTGCGCTGTTTGCCGCCTGCGCCAGTCAGTCGCCAAACAATACTCATAAAGCCAGCCCACTACCTGAGTATGCGTGCAGCACATACACCAGTGATAAGTCCAACGACCTGCGTATCTATCAAGTCATGGTCGAGAGCTTTGTCGATGGTGATAAAGCGGTAGGTCACGGTACCGGCTACGGCACCAGCCACCATCACGGCGACCTGCAGGGGATTATTGATTCTCTGGACTACATCAAATCACTGGGTATGAATGCCATTTGGATGACCCCTGTCTTTTATTCCAAGCCAGTGGAAGGGCAGTCTCATTGGGATGACCGACTGGATGCTACCGGCTATTTCGCTACCGACTACTTTACCATTGATCCACGCTTCGGCACGTTGGAACAGGCCAGAGAACTGGTGGAAAAAGCTCATGCCAAAGGGCTTTACGTTTTTTTTGACGGCGTGTTTGGTCATCATAAAAAGTCCGGTGTGATGCCGTCTCCTGCCGGCCTGCTGCCGGCTGGTGAGCACAACCCGGTCAGCTATCCGCAAAGTTTGCCGTTTTACCAGGAGGTGGCCACTTACTGGATCAAGGAACTTAAAATAGACGGCTGGCGCCTTGATCAGGCCTACCAGGTGCCGACTGAGGCCTGGACAGAAATCCGCAAGGCCGTGGATGAAGCGTCACAATCGGTCACCTACCAGAACGACAAGGGGGAAACCGTAAACCCGCTCGGCTACATGGTGGCGGAGATCTGGAAAGAGGAAAACACTATTGCTCAGCAAGGCTACGGCAGTGAGGAGAAGCCAGCTCTGTGTTCGGCGTTCGACTTCCCCATGCGCTATCGACTCGTGGAGACCTTTGCTGTCAATGAAAACGGTATGGGCGGGAAGGGGGGTAGCTGGCTTGATGAAGGGATGAATCTGCACTCCCTCTACCCACCGCACGCTCAGCCCAACCTGATGCTTGGCAACCATGATGTGCTGCGCTTTGGCGATCTGTTGCAGCGCGGTGCCATTGCTGAACCGTCTGACCCTGAGTACTGGCAGCGTCATAAAGCGGCAATGTCGTTTATGGCCGCATACACAGGTCCAATTACCCTCTATTATGGCGACGAGATTGGTGATGAAACTGCCGATTTTGCCCAGAAGAATCCCGATGATACCTGTGCACTGGAAGGTAAGTGTGACGACCACTCCGGGCGTACCAGTGCCAAAATTGCTGGCATTACCACCGAGCTGAACGAACAGCAAAGGGATCTGAAGGAGTATGTTGCATCGCTGATGGCGCTTCGGGAAAATCATCCGGCGCTGTCTAAAGGTGCACGGACTAACATTCGGGCCGATCAGGAAGTCTATATTGACCATAAGCAAAGTGGTGATGATAAGTTGCTCTACATGGTCAGTACAGACGACGAATTTCAGATGGTCACGCTGACAACGCAGGAGGCTGGTTCTGAAAGTCGGCTGGTGGATCTGCTCACTGGTGAATTGTTCTATCCGAAGAGCAATGAATACTCCATCCGCCTGAAACCTTTTGAATCACGCTTCCTGAGAATTGCCAGGCCGTTGGCTGGTGGTCCGATAGTCAGTAAAGACGGTGCAGGGTCTCTGACTGGTGTTGGTTTTCTGGCTCAGTGTGATAACCCAACGGTAAATGAGGCAGGACCAGCGGGAGCCACTTTGTTTGTGGTGGGCAGTTTTCCCGATTCCAACTGGCTGCACAAACCGCAGCGGGCCTTTAAATATAAGGGCAACGGCGTGTATCAGACAGTGGTGGACGAGCGCAAGGGCAGTTACCGTTTTCAGTACGCCTCAGCCCAGTGGAGTCCCCAGTTCACCGCTGTAGATTTGGTTCAGCAGGCCGGTCAACCGGTGGCAGCGAAAGCTGGCGGTTATGGCGCTGATACTTCAGTAATGATCCCGGAGGCGGGCCGGTATGTATGGAGTCTGACCTTTAAAGAGAGCGGCGAGATCGACCAGGTGATGGTGTCACGCTGCGCTGAGGAGTAGGGAAAATGCACCAGCACCGTGTGTCCAGAGACACACGGTGCAGCACCATCATCAGGCATCGTCTTTGATGACCATTAAGCTAAATGGACTCACTTCGAAGCTGTTCTGATCTTTCGTCGGTTGGCGGATAAAAGCCGTTTCTTTACCTGTATCAATCACCACAACGCGTTGATTATACTGGACCGTTTCTGGTATCAGCACGCGAGTCGGGCGCTTGCTGGCGTTCATAATCACCCAGATAATGCCCTTTTTCGCATCGTTTGGATCATAAATCTTAGTCGTCAGGTAGTAACAGTGGCGCTCACTGAAGTATTTCGGGTCAACCACCTCGCCTTTTGGTGAAAAGAACTTGTATCTGGTGTTGTTCAGTTCGTCGGTCAGCAGGGGCTGTTGACGACGAAAGTGCATCATTTTCTGGCAGAAGGCGTGCATGGCGGCGCCGTCAGATTTGCTATCGTGCAGCCAGCTCCAGTCCAACCAGGCGATGGGTGAGTCCTGGCAATAGGCGTTATTGTTGCCGTCCTGACTGTTACTGAACTCATCACCGGCCAGCAGCATCGGAGTACCTTTGGCCAGCATCAGTGTACCCACCAGATTCTTGCGGCTGACTAAACGGGCATGGTTGATCGCCTGATCGTCGGTTCTGCCTTCAACGCCGTGATTCCAGGAGTGGTTGTGCTGATCTCCATCCCGGCCATCTTCACCATTGGCCAGGTTGTGGCGCTCATTGTAAGAGACCAGGTCCATCAGATTGAAGCCATCATGACTGCAGATATAGTTGACGGTAGCCAGGTAGGTCTGGCGGGAGAACAGATCCGGTGAGCCAGCAAAACGCCAGGTAAACTCGGTTTGAATGCCTTTGTTGCCCTTCCAGAATTTACGACAACCATCGCGGTAGCGGTCGTTCCACGCTTGCCACTCGTCAGGAAAGTCGGTGAGATGGTAACCATCCGGGCCGATATCCCATGGCTCAGCAATCATCTTCACTTGGCTCAGGATCGGGTCCTGGTGCACCGCATGGAAAAATGGCGCTTCCTGAGTGTAGTGACGGTGTTGCCGGGCCATGGTGGGGGCCAGGTCAAAGCGGAAGCCATCAATCTGGTACTCAACCACCCAGTGACGCAAGGCGTCCATGGTCAAACGCAGGGTCTGGTTGCTGTCAAAATTCATGGTATTGCCGCAACCGCTGTAGTTTTCTGACGACAGATGCCCGTCATGGTCATTCATAAGATAGTAGTCGTCTTCTGCCAGTCCGCGCATGCTCAGGAATGGCCCGCCATGACCACCTTCGCAGGTGTGGTTAAAGACGACATCCATAATGACCTCGATCCCCTCCCGGTGCAGTTCACGCACCATGGTTTTCAACTCGGTCACCGGGTCTGTGACGGCATAGGGGGAGTGAGGTGCCATCATGCACAGCGGGTTATAACCCCAGTAGTTGCAGAGGTTCAGATCGGTCAGGCGCTCTTCACTGGCGCTGTAAGT
>JAQFVO010000438.1 GCA_027942505.1 Endozoicomonas sp.
CGCCCCGGGGGCCAGAACTCAGACCAGCCAATGGACGGATCACCCAGAACGATAAAATCACCATTCACCAGGCTCTCTTTGGCATTGTAAGTAAAACGCTGACCATTCGGCATCAGCAATACCCCACCAGCCCCCTCGACTATAGCCTGCACAGCCCCCGTATCCCACTCACAGGTAGGGCCAAGTCGTGGATAAATGTCCGCCAGACCCGCGGCTACCAGGCAACTTTTCAATGAGCTGCCCACCTTTTTCAGCGTCATGTTCGGGTAGACAGCCTGAAGGGCCTCCAGGTAATGAGCCGTTGCCTCGGTGATATGGCTCCTGCTGCTCAGTGCCACCACTTCCTTTTCAGGCTGGAATGTGCGCGTGGTGATGGCCATGGCTTCAGCCCCGTTTTCCTGCTTCCACGCCCCGAGACTGGCACCGCCCCAATAAGTGGTTTGGAAAAACGGCAAGTGGAAAACACCAAACAGCGGATAATTGCCCTCAATCAGAGCGATATTGACCGAAAACTCACCATTGCGCTTGATAAACTCCCGGGTACCATCAAGCGGGTCCACCAGCCAGTAACGCTGCCACTTTTGGCGCTCCTGCCAGGGCTTATGCTCCGACTCTTCAGAAAGCACCGGATATTGCGACAGCTCAGCAAGCCGATCGGCAATGACCTTATTGGCAGCAAAGTCAGCCTTCGTCACCGGCGTAGCGTCAGCCTTGGTTCGTATGCCAACATCGTCCTGCGCGTAGACCGCCAGAATAGCCTCACCTGCTGCCCGGGCAATATGGATAATCTGAGGAAGTAAAGACTCAAGGTTGCTGGTCATATCCCGTACTCGTCCTGCCAGATCGTTCGCTGGGTTAAAAACACCCGGATATTATAGAGGGCGATCGAAGCCAGACGTTAACGTTGTTCTATGACCCTGACTCCCGGACTAACGGCTCAAGCGACGCTTCGGCCCGCAAACCGTGTCCACCGGACGTTTGACCGTAGACTCCAATCAAGTGCTCATAAGTGACGGCATTATCGGCACCTTGATGGGCGGCAGAGCGGAGGACTTCTCGCAACATACCCACCACCTCTTCTGCTGTTTTTCGGGGGTCATTAACAGTCTGGTGCAACAGATTAAGTAGAGTGACTGACTTGTCAAACTGTTCTCTCAACATTGCAACTTCTGCCTGCAGCCCCTCATTCTGCTTTTTGGCAAGATACTCATCGTCATAAGGAGTGATGTATTCTCCCGCCTCCGGCACAGTGAGAATTCGAACAGAGCCAGTCCGACGTACACCGACCGGAATCTCAGCGGCATGCCAGCCACTGTCAGGCTCAGTCAGAACCCCAGCCAGATCTCCACGTACCTGAGCTTCAAGGATAAAACGGCCGATAATATCCTGACGGGCAAAATCCTGACCTTCTCTTCGAGTCCTCATCAAAACGTGCCAGTCATCACCGTGTGACGGGTAATCCGGAAAGCCGGTAAATTTGTCAGGGTGGGCCAATTTCAGCGCTTGTGCTGCGGTGGCAGTCAGATATCCGGGGTTATGCACACAAGCGGTTACCAAGGGATAGCACCGTGCGTTATCCAATTGTTCATATTGGCTGGCTGGTACCAGAGGCAATCCAATGTTCAACGGGGGAAGGGGAACCGGCCCGCGTTCAACCAATGACAGGTGATTTGTGTTGTCAGGACCAATCCCTCGCAAATGTGGGGCAGCATCGCCTCCGGAAGCTTCCGGTGATGAGTGTGCGCGAGGATTCAATATTGGTGAGGATGATGAAACCCGATCCATGATGCAGGTTCTCCTTGTTGGATGTATGTCACTGCCAGAATGGACTTGCGACCTATCCTTTTGGACCACCAGACAATACATTAGTTCAAGAAAGCTGACGCCACTCTCAATGCATGGTAAAAAAACCAATCATCTCAACAGAGCACAGCAAATGAGCAGTAGCAAAATCAGGCTGGATAAATGGTTATGGGCCGCCCGCTTCTACAAGACCCGAGCCATCGCCAAAGACGCCATTGATGGCGGCAAGGTACATATCAACGGTCAGCGCTGCAAACCGGGCAAGGAACCAAAAGAGGGAGATATCATCAAACTGCGCACGGGGTGGGATGAACGAATCGTCATTGTCAGGGCGCTCAACGATAAGCGCCAGAAGGCGGAGCTGGCCCGGCAACTGTACGAGGAAACTGCCGAGAGTATTCAGGCCCGGGAAGAGGCCGCCGCCCAGCGCAAGGCGCTCAAGGGCAGCGAGGCAAAACCCGATCAGCGCCCGGACAAAAAACAGCGCCGGCAAATTCTCAAGCACAAGGCCGGCTACTAACGGACGGCTACTAACGGACAGCCTCAACCCTTCCCGGCGGTGGCGCCAGCCCAGAGCAAGGCAAATCAGGACGGCAGAATGATATTGCCCCCCACTTCCCGTACCGCCGCCACATTTTCCTCATCAAACTTGCTATCGGTGATAATGAAGTCCAACTCATCCAGTCGGGCAACGGTTTTCATGCTCGAAGCACCGTATTTGCTTGAATCAGCCAGCAGCACCGATTTATTGGCACGATCCATCATCTTGCGACGAATATAGAAGTGTTCGTTGGAAGCCGTGGTGACGCCGTTGTGCAGACTCCAGCTATTGGTGGCCAGAAAGGTAATGTCGGCATTGATGCTGTCCAGGAAAGTGAGTGCCGCCACATCAGTATGGGCCTTGGTGATCGGGCTGACATTACCACCCGTGGTAAATACCTTAACCGTTGATGAGTCAGACAACTGCAGGGCAATCTTCAGATCCGTGGTGATAACCGTCACCTTCATGCGCATCATCTGCTTTGCCAGAGCCATAGTACTGGTTCCAGAGTCCAGCAAAATAATCTGGCCCTCACGAATCAGCTTCAATGCTTCGTGGGCAATGATTTTTTTCTCTTCAACATTGACCGCGTTTTTCTTTTCGTAAGGAATATCTTCCATCAAAAAGCTTTTCGATACGGCGCCACCATACGTCACCCGCAGTTTATCTTCCTGCTCCAGAGTACGAATATCACGTCGTATGGTCATTTGGGATACATCAAAACGCTCAGCCATCTCCTCGATATTGGCACAGCCTTTTTCTTCAACAAAAGCAAGAATATGTTCGCGACGCTCAACCGGGAGCATAATAGTTATACCTCTTCAATAGGGCGTTTAAAGCAGGCGCTGTCTGTCAAGCCGCCTCGTGGGCAGGCCATCAGGATTGCAGAAACTGGCCAACGGTAAGATATTACCAGCGATGTATAAGGTCTTTGTGAACACAACTGTCACTACCACCGCTAATTATACGGACATCGCCGATCATTTTGGGCGGGATTATACCACCAGAATGACGGGCTATTCCCAGTTTTTCGTTATCGCACTTCGGTCGATACAAATAAAAATCACTACACTCGCAGCTAAAAAACAATATACAATGCAGCCGCTTTTGACCAAGGCAATTACAGACATTTCTGGTACCGTCATTGCCCAAACAAATTTAGTAAACGGACTGTAGAGACCATGAAAAAGATTTTGACCCTG
>JAQFVO010000452.1 GCA_027942505.1 Endozoicomonas sp.
TCATAATTTACGTAAATAGCCCTTATGCTTCCAATGCATTCTGATAATACTGCGCATAACTTTTAGTAATATAAGTAGCCTTGGAAAAGCTTTCCTCCAGCAATCAATCGCAGACTGTTCAATGAGCCGCTGTTCACCCGAACTCCCAGAGGGCTTGTTCCAACGCCAAGGGAAATTATCTGCCCAGTACATTGCAGATCAATAAAAGATACTAGACGTATAAAAGAGCCAAAAGTATTCACTCAGAAAACAGCCGTAAGTTAGTCCCAGCTGGCGACTGCTAACTATGAGACGAAGGCTTTGCTCCCATCAATCGTCCGTCGTCTGAACAGGGAGGTATCGGAGGTTGACCTGAAAATGCAAGAACAGATTGTTCTGTTGCCTGCGGTTGCATCACCTCATTAGACGACGAATCAAAGGTTATATAGGGCTTTGAACCGCTCATCCGAGGCATATTGAGCAGTACCACTCCGACAGGGCCAAGCAGAGAATATTGAACCAGTAAGGTGAAAGCGGCGCTGCCAATGCATTCTCCGCTGAGCCAGGGGTGTCTTGCCGGAACATGAAGGTATTTTGACAGGCAGTCAGCACAGGCCGTGGCATCCTGGATAACGTACACCTTCAGAGGGAGACCATTCTGGACTTGATGTTGTTGAGGTGACATCGATGCCGGGTGTTGTGAGGGGGTTATCGTGCGATTACTCAGGTTCTCATGGGCATAACGCAGTGAGCCTTTGACCCCGCCAATCAGCCAGCCGGCACCCGTCACCAGGCAGCAGGTTACTTTCCTGCCAGCGAACAATAAACACTCAGTGACGGTTGTGAAACTCCTGAATGCAACCCGGACGCCATCGGCGGTGGAAAATCTCTCCAGTTCTTTCTGGGTGTCGTTGATTGCCGCAACTTGCATCAAGATCTGGTCTAGAGGTATTTCGGGGCTGAGAGTTGATGATGGGTTACTCACAGGTCCTTCCTCTGTGGTTATGATTAAGCCTTGAGTAGTGCTGTGTTCATCAGGCACCGCCGGGTCAGGAGCCGGGTATAATTCCGACTTCCCAAGTGTGCCCAGCTTTTGACTGCACAAATGTAATGCCAGTTCCGCTCCTGCGATGAAAATGAAGGCGGGGAAGAGAGCACGACACCCATATTTGGATGACCTTTTTGAATCGCAGCCTGCCTCTACGGCAGTCGGAGTCGCAAAAACCAGCAGTTGATAGAGAAGTTGAGCAAGGTTGCAGATGATATCAGATGTCCATAGGGTCCGTTTGTGACGAATAGTTACGAGTCAACACATCGAAAATGCTCGCAAAAGCCGACACGGTAAAACCAGATTGAGAGTT
>JAQFVO010000466.1 GCA_027942505.1 Endozoicomonas sp.
CGGCGCTCCGGTACTCCGCTCCGCCGTTATGCAGCCTGCCATCAGGCTTATTCTCTGTGGCAAGCTCACAGTCTGGCAGCCTGCATAACGGCTCCACTGCGCACCTACGCACCTCCGCGCCTGCGCAGGCCGCAAACTGCGCCCACCCGCCCAGGCGTCCCTGCCCCCTGAAAAGAAAAAGGCAAAAGCCCGTGTTGCTGCGCAACACGGGCTTTTGCCTTTTCCACTGTTTTTGTGTGTAAATCAGTGGATAAACTCTGGGTTACATTTTTGCCGCCGCATTTTATCCAGTTTTTTAAAACTGTTTATTTAATAATCACTGGTTAGCAATATCGTATAGGTTGGCCATTGGTAATACTTTGCAAGCATTTTTTATCGCCTTTTCCTTATATTCCAACTGCTTATCGCTGGCACTTAACACGCTTTCCCTATCGTTCAAAAGCATGGCAACCATCAATATCTCACGGCCGTTTTCGCTTGCTAAAGCTTTCCGGCAAGGCTGATAGAAAGCGGCATTCACCAGTTTTTTCATATGGGGTTCAAGCGCCTCATAATCGCCAGCCCTAGAAAATCCGGAAACGGTTAACACGCCACTCATAACCATCAATAACACCGCTCTCATAGTAACCCGCCCAATCGTAAAAAAAAGGGGCCCAGCCACCGCTGGGCATGAGGTTCATCAAGCCAATACAGACACAAACCGTAACCGCTGAAATCCCGTACTCGGCAGGTTCCCCGGTCCTGAACCGCCCACCAAACAGGTGAAAGCGCCGGTCAGAATACGGCGACAACGGCACACCAGAAACGGTCATGGCATCCGTCAGAACATGAGTAACGCCACCCCAGCAAAACGCCGTCAGCAACGTACCTGTTGCGTTACTGGGTAACAGGAACATTCCAGCAATCCAGGCCATAGCCCAAATGCTCAGGTAGTGAGTGACCGTTCTGTGCTTTACCGGCCTGCCCAGGAATTTCAGCACCCACTCCATCCAGTCCGGCGCCGTAGCACCCACAATCGTGGGCGGTACCAGCTTGACGTCATAAACGGCAGTAACCGAACCCGCGATCAGCACATGGTTGATCCACTTCATGGCACGTATTCCAGGGGCGAGCCAGTCAAAGAGGGTTTTATGGCCATCACCGGCAAGGCCGACACCTGTTTCAGCCAGTCATTAAGTACAGGCCGCTTGTCGTCAGAACACTGCCCGGCAATGGCCAGCCGGGTGGCGGTAATGTCAGCCTCCGCCTGGATCAGCGTTTTATGGGCGGCCATCAGCTTTTCCATGTAGGCCACCTGTTCGTCAGTGCCGACAACGCCCTTTTTGACACGTACTTGGGATCGTGCCTCTAGCGCCCTATAAAGAGTCGTTTCGCGTTGAGCATGGTTGCGAGTTGCTATGGCCGTCAAAAAGCGCCCTATAAGCTCTGCTGTAGCTGTGCGCCGCACATACTCCCGCTCCCGTTGCCGGTTCATCTCCGAGGCGGAAAAAAGCGGCATGCTGGCGACAATACCAATGTACTCTTTGCCCAAAACGGTATTGTCCGCTGTAACCACACCTTCGGTGCGTAGCCCGGCTTCCAGGTCCAGTTCCATATTGAACTTGGTCGGCTCCGGATAACAGTTGATGGCCTGCTGGAAAATTCCGTCACTGTCGAGTACTGGCGGGGGTACCAGGGGGTTCATGTAACCCTGAAAATCCACCTGTTCGCCAGTGAGCGTGGGCAATACAAATGGTTTCACCTCCGGCGGCGCCTGCTTCTTGCCCAGGTACTCATCCAACAGGCCCGCCTGCAATGGCAGGGTTACAAACCCAAACACAATCCCTGTGAGTTGCCGGAGCATCCTGCTCTGCCTCCCCATAACATCGTTACCGCGTAACGTAACACGACAACAGGTCACTGAATTTTATTTCTATTTTTGCCGAACTACTGCTCACCTGCATTTCGACTATCCGCGAAATATTGGTGAGCAGTAGTTCGACAACCAGCGAAATATTAAGAGCGGTGTTACACAGTAACGCGATCAGTCCGCCCTCGATGCTCGCCGCCCACTGCCCAGCATCTTCATGCCGCCCAGCACCAGACCCGCCTCCCACCATCCAATGCCGACGCACAAGGCAATCATCATCCACATCACAAAGGTGGTGGCGTCATAACTGGCTTCACTCTGCAAATGGGTTCGCTGGGGCTCCCGCCGCTCAACAATCGTTCTCAGGTTCGGTGCCAGTCGGTTCTCCTGGCTGGCGCTCATCAGCCACACCCGGGCCGACAGCACACAAGCCCGGGCCGCCTGCAACTTCCTGCCAGTGAGCCGGTGCGCATCGTCAATAAACAACAACGCCCCGGTTTCGTTAATGTATTCAGCCAGCTGATCGGCCCGCTGCTGCTGGTTCAGTTGGCACCAGGGCCGCCCGGGTTGCTGATCACCTGCTCGCCGGGCATGGCCACCCTGGCGCTCAAGAACGGCCTCCCGTTGCTGCTCATACCACTGCTCCACATGCGGCGCATCGGTCCAGCTCGACAGCGGTTGCAAGCCCGAGATAAACACCGGCTCCGCCTTGTGCTTCGCGCCCCAGATGTCCTGCCAGCGGCCATGCAGCCGGTTGAGCCAACGGGTCTTGCCCGAGTCCGCCGCGCCGACGATCAGCTGGCATTGCAGCCGCTTCAAAGACTTTTCAGTGCGGGATTTATCAAAACGATGAGCCGCTTCACAAATAAGCGGCGTTGCCAGACAGGTACCATCCCGGCGAGGCTTGGTTTCCGTACGGATTTTCAGATAACGCATGCCGTTACATCCTTGCTAGTCTCCATCCAGCAGGCCTTCAGGACCGGTTTTCCCGTTACGGAACAACCCCGTTTTTTCCGAGAAAAATTCGACCAAAAAGCCAACGGCTAATGGGTAAAAAAAATTAGCCCTGAAATTGAGGATAGACGGTGGCTCAAAGCCCGAAAAAAAGGAGGGTTAAAATCGTGGATGAAAAAAACGCCTGGAGGGCAGGGCTGAGTGGGGGTCTTTCAGTGTCAGACAACAGCTGACCGACCGCTACCTCACAAAATAAACACAATTTGCATTAGGGAAATCGCAGTTTGAAAGGTAAAGTTGACAGAACCAATCCAGAAAACAGAAAGCCCCGGGCAGAACTCAAGTTTGGCGACCTACGTTCTGCGGGGGGCTTCCAAGTGTGCGATGAATTATACCACCAAAGCTTGTGTTACCAACAACGATTTAACACTACAAACTCCGGATGACCATCTCCGGCTTATGACCCAGGGGTTAAGCACCAACCCCCACGGCGCAGTCATGGTCGGTTGGCACCCGCTAAAAAGACCTGCCTGGTACAAGGCCTACCTTGATAGCGGGCGTGACCAGCTTTCCCGCTTCACCAACGAGCCAGATGTATTCCTGACCCCGAATATTTTCCACGGTTGGCGGTTAGTCCGGCTTCTCAAGGGGCTCTCGGCGTTTTTTATCGACATCGACGACCACTCAGGCCGAGCCGTGGACGTCATGCGCCTGCGGGCCAATGCCGAGGCCACCTGGGTCCGCCAAGGCATTCCAGAACCCAATTTTATCGTTTACAGTGGCCGGGGTATCCACCTCTACTGGTTAGTGAATAACGTACCGGCCCAGGCGTTGCCGCGATGGAAAGCGGTGCAAAAAGTGTTGTGCGCGGCTTTTGAGGGGGATCCTCGCTCCACTGACCCCACCCGGTTGCTCCGGCTGGTAGGCACCAGTCACAACAAGACCGGCCATAAAGTGACCGGTGAACCTTTTTTCAAACAACGCTACGATTTCTCCTGGTTTTGTGACGAAGTGTTGCCCTTCACCCAGGCACAGGTCCGGGATTTTCAGGCAGCCAAAGTCCGTAAGGGCGAACAATCAACAGGCAAACAATACGGATCCATCTACCAGCGCTGGTACCTGGTCTACCAGGACCTGCTGCGGATCCAGAACCACTTCTGGTTCGGAGGCATGCAGGAGCCGGGCCACCGGGACCACATGCTGTTCCATACCGCCAACGCCCTGAGCTGGTTTACGTGCAGCGATGCCCTGGCCAACGAGATCAAGGCCACCGCCAGAATCCTTGTACCCAGCTACTGCACCGACGAGGTGATGAGCTATTGCTCCTCCGTCATCGATCGCGCCCGCCGCACCCAACAGGCTGAAGGAAGCGAGTTTCGCTACAAGTACGCCCGCAAAACCCTGTGGGCCGCCTTTGAGCCCATTGTTGGCCAAGAACCTGAACTGGTTCAGCAACTCAGGGCGATCATTTCCGAAGAGCTGCACCAACAGCGTGAAAAAGAACGACAAGTAAGCAGGAATCGGACTGCAGAAGGCCGGTATAAGAAACAAACCACCAAAAGCTCGGAGATGCCCCAGCTAAAGAGAAGAATCGGCAAGATGCTGTCCCAAGGGTTAAGTCAAAAACACATGTCAGAAACGCTGGGTTTGAGCAAGGGACGTGTGTCACAGCTCGTCAATCAAATACTGACAAGGAAAAAAGGCTGAGGCCTTGTGCTGCAAGGGCTGTAGGCCAAAAAAGTTTAATATCGCCCCTCTTGTATAGTCTGTGATTTATCACTCTGCCCGAAGGGCGCTTTGCTTTTCAAGAAAGCGGAGCGCAGCAACTTCTGTTTTCTTCAAAAGTGTCTGTTTTGATGCATCACTAGCCAAGAATGCTGCGCCGCGGATCTCGCGAAAAATTTTGCTTTTTGATTATCAATTTATGCTATTTTGATTGTCTCCACCGTCAGGATCCCATTAGGAGACCTCATGCGCATAGACCAGATCGCCCTGCTTATCGGGGCTGGAGCCATTACCGGGGCCAACCTCTACCCGGCGCCATTAAAACCCGGCAAGTGGTTTATTGAATTCATCCGCAAGGGCAACGAGCGAATCCCCCTCACGGCCCAGCGCGGCAATATCCGCGATTTCGCCAGCCTCGACAGCGCCTGGAAAGTCCTGCACGAACTGGGAATCGGCTCCGCCACCATCCACAACCTGCGGGAGCCACAATGACCACCTATGCCTACCTGCGGGTATCCACCGACGCCCAGGACGTACAAAACCAGAAACACGGCGTGCTCGAATACGCCAACCAACACGGCCTGTCCTCCATGCAGTTCGTCGAAGACAGCGTCAGCGGCAAGAAGCCTTGGAAAGAACGAGCACTTGGCCAGTTACTGGTTAACGCCGGTGAGGGTGACACCGTGATCGTCTCCGAAGTCTCGCGCCTGGCCCGCTCCACCTTGCAAGTGCTGGAGATCCTGCAACACTGCACCGAGCACCAGATCAACCTGCACATCGCCAAAAACAGCATGATCTTCGACAACTCCATGCAGAGCCGCATCACCGCCACCGTGCTGGGCATGGCTGCCGAGATTGAGCGGGAATTTATCAGCAGTCGCACCAAAGAGGCGCTGGCCGCCCGGAAGGCAGCCGGTGTGAAGCTGGGCCGACCCCAGGGTAAAGCACATAAACTGAAACTGGATGACAAGCAGGACGAGATTCAGAAATATCTGGATCTCGGCGTCAGCAAGGCGGCCATTGCCAAAATCATTAGCTGTCCGCCAACGACATTGTATGACTACTGCAAGGTGCGGAAGTTGAAGTCCAAAAAGGTAAATAAAACTTAAAGGTATTTCATCAGACTCGCGAAGGAGGATGCCTTGATACCCTCCTCCTCTGCGAGGGCAGTTAGTGAAATTCCTCCTCGTTGTGCAGCAAACTCGTGGACTCGGATTCACCTCTCACTTCATATTCTTGAGTCTGCTGGGTTGGTAATGGTTTCTTTTCAGGTGGTAAGCATAAGGAATGCATTGTCATTTGAAGTTCTACTTGCCAGCGTGCCTGCATCATTTCAGAATAAGCTTCAGCTAGTTTTATCTTTTTCTCACATTTTTTCTTAACTGTCTCCGTGTCATGTTGACTCTTTTGGGCAACAGCCTCGCCCATCAGCTCTAAAAATTTATCAATTCTTTCTGGGTGTTTTTCTGCAAGCCTTTCGTATCTTGCCATCGTACGTTCATATGCATCACATTTCATAACAGCCTCACTGCATGTTTTTTGGGTTTAATCGCCCGGCTATCTTAATGTCAGCATCCTGAAATGACCAATACTGCCAATCACCCACTCAACCCTCCGCCATTCTTCAGCTTCGCATTCACCAATAACAGGGTCTTGTTTTCCTGCTGCAACTCGCCGAAATCCTTCACCAGCTCTCGAATACGGGCCTTGCCAGCATCACGTTCAGCTGTCAAGTTCGCAGTCTGCTGAACGTCCTGTTGCCAGACTTCCCTCAGATCAGCAAGCTCAGTTTCCAGCTGGGCAACCTTACCGTTTCGGTCCTCCAGTCTGGCTTCCAGAGTGGCAGTCGAAGTTTTCAGAGCCAGCGTTTCAGTCTGCTGTGTTTCCAGTGAACCCTGCAAACGCTCCTGGGCAGCCGTTGACTGTTCCAGCTCCCGCTTCAGGCTACCCGCTTCCAGTGCATTGTCAGAAGCCCGCTGTCGCTCAGCGTCCAGTTGCTGCCGGGCTTCGTTCAGTTCCCGCTTCATTTCCTCGTTCAATACCCGCAACCGGGAGGCTTCAGCCGCCTGCTGCCGGGCTTCAGCCAGCTCCCGGTTCAGCTCCTCATTCAGTCCCTGCAGCCGGGAAGCCTCGCCTGCCTGCCGGTCCTTCTCCTGACCAACCCGGTCCACTTCATCCCGCAACCGGCCGATTTCTGCCTGGCTGCCTGCCAATTTCTCATGGAGCCGGATCGTTTCCGTTTGCAGTTGATTATGGGCTGCCTGCGCCTCTTCCTTCTGCTTGTCCGCGCTCGCCACCTGATCTCCCAGGTTGGCCATGGCGCTTTCCAGCCGGGCAACCTCCTGTAAGGTTTCATCACGCTCCGCCTGTGCATCGGCCACGGCGTTATCCGCTTCCGTCTGAACAGTGATCAGCTTTTCGTTGGCCAGCCTGGAGGCCGCCTGCCAAAACTCTGAGCCCTGCCGCTCCATCACGGCTTTCAGCTCACCCGGCATCTCCAGAACCACAGACTGAGTAGACTTACGCCCTTCTTTCCACTCCCGCAGCACCGGGGAGATGGTGGCGAAGGAACCTCCCCCCAAAAACTCACGCACCGAGGCCATAGTGGCCTTCTCGCCGTCGCGCTCCAGAGCTTCAGCGGCCTGTATGATCTCGTCCCGGGTGATGGCCATGTATAAAACCTCGCAGCAGTGTACATTTTGTATGTAATGTATGTTGTATTATACATACATTACATACAAAACGGCAAATGCCTGCAATGCCTGGAGGATGGCCAGTGGCGGATTCCCACTGTTTCAAAGACGAGCGAATTTTAAGGTGTTTATCTACACTTAGCCCCTTTGTGCCACTAGAAGGAAAAACGCTACATGAGTCAGGTAAAAAAAGAAAAAACAGAAAAGGAAGGGCAGGTTCACCTTTTAGGCCATGCGTTAAATATTCTATGCGAGAGAAAACTTATTGATCTGAATAGCCTCGATGAGATTGATCAGAGACATTTGGAGTGCATTCTATTTGATAAACCATCGGTCATTACTTGGCGAATCATTGATGGTAGCCAAATACTGCTTTCCGTATGGTGGAATTACGATAAAAGTAATCACCCACAGCATCTTGAAGGAGGTTACAAAAATAAAATACTGCTAAATGGTTTGACTGATGATGAGTTGCAGGATTTAAGGAAGAGGACCACCAAAAAGCAGCTAATTTGGATTGAAGAGACTGAGCAATACCAAACACATATGCCCATAGCCGAAAAAAACAAGTACAAGGATTTTGTTGGCGTTACCTGTAGTTGTTGGGTTCAAGGCGCAACACGGGAACATTTGCATTTGTCAAAAGTTAGTCCTTATAAATCTTATATTCGAGCAAGTGACAGGCAGGCTTTGACGTCGATTCCTGACTGTGTGCCAAAAGGTTTCAAACTTTACGGTAAGGTTTTCTAGTGATTCGTTTTCTCCCCGGCAAGCATTTTTTAAAGCCCCAACCATTCAACTAGCCATTCATAATCGACGATTGTGTTTATGGTAATTTAATCTAGCTGGCTAGATTAAATTACCAGGCTAAATCCCGCCTTAAGCTACCTAAACACTAAATGCCGTATGATTGTTTGTGCGGTCTCATAGATTAGTGAGTTATTTGCCTGTTCCGATTGGCCTGATTCGCCTGTTCCGCTTGGCTTGGCGGGCTTAACAATCTCTACAAAGTCAGGTGTTTCAGGCGTTTTAGACGGACCAGTCGAGCAAGAAAGGTCAGTCGGTTCAGGCCCAGACCCGATAGAAAGAATCCCTACATAATCTGGTGCTGTCTCTTGTGCAGTGGCCACCAGTTCCGGAGGTACCGCTAACCACAGTTGATGAACAAAGGGTGCATACTCAGTGTATTTCTGGTCATTAATAAGGTCGCTTTTTGAAACCTTAATCTCTACCCCGATGAATTGCAGCTCTCTGTTATATGGTTTGTTCGATTGTGATTTATGCGATCTATTGCCCCCATTTGCAACTAAAACAGCATCAATCCGGCGTTTATTTCTTGTAGTGCCTGTCTCTACAGCAACCTCACTGAACAGCTTGTAATCTGTATCCCCGCAAAGGTTTTTACGTATAGTTTGCCGCTTATCATCATTGGCCAGAGTATGTATCAAGCTGCAGGCTGTCTGTTTGGTTTCGTCGATTGCCGGTTTTTGCGTTCCTTTGCCTCTGGAGTTGCCAGCCTTGGCAGGTCTGTATGTTTGCCAGGTTTCCCTAAGTTCCTGTCGTGATAACTCCCCATTTAAGGCGCTTTTAACTATTTCTCTAGCCTTTTCCGGTGGGGCAGCTGTCGTGATTTTCTCTACTAATTCGAGGGTCTCTGGCGCTATCTCGGCATTTTCCAGGGGCGGAAGATTCTCAATTTTTGGTATTGCTGTTTCGGCTCCGGCGGTTGTGCCGCTGTTTGTCGTATTCGGTATTTCTGAGTCTCTGCCTGAGCTTGTGACCTTATCTGTGTCTGAGTTTTCTCCTGACCCTGGCATTTCTGATATTTTTGAGATCTTTAGATAGAAACGACCAGCTTTCAGGCATCGCCAGAAATTGGATTCATGTACTCCGGCCTTTTGCGCCAGTGCCTTTACCCATTGAGTGAATGATTTAGCGTTGTCTTTCAAGCTCCATAATTCATTCTGTTCCACTTCCATCATCAGAATAGAAGTTCTTTGCCAGCGCTTGGTTTCAGCATGGGCAAGAGTTAGAAGCTCTTTTTCAATGGCCTCAATAGCTTTTATTTCTTGGGTAGTATGTTCAGACATTTTTAGTGATTTCCAGAGTGATCTCAAGTATGCAGGGTATGGATGGCATACAGGCATAGTATCCGGGTGGCTTTATTTTTAATCTAGCCAGCTAGATTAAAAAGCGCAAATGCAGTAAATGTAGCAAATACAACAAATGACACTATCTTCAAAACTTCATTTGTTGATATGATCAAAGATTCATAACAGCACCCACGGCGACAATCCATGATAATCGCGGTACTAAACCAAAAAGGCGGCGTGGGCAAAACCACCCTGGCCACCGGGCTTGCGCATGCCTTGGAGTTGGACAATCCCGGATCCACCCTACTTATCGATCAGGACCCCCAGGGCAGCGCCCTGGACTGGCACGAAATCAACGAAGGCCGCTTGCTGCCCGTACTAGGTATGTCCAGGGAAACCCTGCCCATTGATATCAAGGCCGTTAAAGACCAATACCAGCACATCGTCATCGATGGTGCCCCTGCTGCTGACAAGCTGGCCGTTGCCGCCATGAAAGTGGCCGATCTCGTATTGATCCCGGTGCAACCCTCCCCCTACGATGTCTGGTCATCCTCCGATATTGTTGAGCTGGTCAAAGCCCGGCAGGAGATCACCGACGGCAAGCTCAAAGCCTGCATCCTGATATCCAGGGCCATCAAAAACACCCGCATCGGCAAAGATGTGCTGGAAGCTTTGGAAGACTTCAAACTGCCCGTACTGGACAACCGCACCACAAGCCTGGTGGCCTACCCAACCGCCGCCGGTGAAGGGCAGACTGTTCTGTGTGGTGGCTACGACCAGGCGGCCAAAGAGATACAAGCCATCAAGAATGAACTGGTAGAGAAGTTTGACCTATGAAAAAGCCCAATCGCATCCAAGATAAAAGCCGGGAGAAATCCGCCCAGCACAGCGAAGCCCTGAAAGCGGCCACTGCCGAAGCCAGCAAGCGGCTCAACATCCAGATCCCGGAATCCCTGCATGCCAGCATTAAGATTGCCGCGGCCCGGCGTGGGGTGACCATGCAGGAGCTGGTTATCGGAGCTGTGAAAGATGTTTTAGAAAATGAAGTTATGAGTGAATGAGTTTTTGATAAAATGAATTTTTCTAGTTTATGATGACGTAATAAACACAGGTATCAAGGTATCGGAATGGATATAGCAGTTTGCCAAGCTCCAGAATTACAGGATTCAAGTTCAGCCAAAGAGAAGAGTATTCAGATAGGTGATGGTCTCAATATCATCCAAGGCGACTCCAGGAAAGTACTGAGCCACATAGAAGATGGTTACTTTCAAGCCTGTATCACCAGCCCGCCTTACTGGGGTTTACGGGATTATGGTATTGATGGTCAGATAGGTGCTGAACTCAAAGTAACAGAGTATATAAAAGACATTGTCGCTATTTTCAGAGAGGTTCGGCGCACTCTGAGAGATGATGGAACTTTATGGTTAAATATTGGAGATTCTTACACCAGTGGTGGCCGTAAGTGGCGAGATGCAGATAAAAAAAATGTCGCCAGAGGTATGTCTTATCGAGCTCCAACGCCAGAGGGGTTGAAAAAAAAGGACTTGATTGGTGTTCCCTGGATGATAGCCTTTGCTCTACAAGCGGATGGCTGGTATCTGAGGTCAGACATTATCTGGTACAAGCCAAACTGCCAGCCTGAATCCGTGAAAGACAGACCCACCCGGTCTCATGAGTACGTTTTTTTATTCAGTAAAAACGAAAAGTACCTTTACAACCATGAAGCAGTAAAAGAGCCAAGCACTGATGGTAAAGGCATGAGAAGTAAAAGAACGGTATGGCCTATCAATACGGAACCGTTTAAAGATGCGCATTTTGCGGTATTTCCCAGAGAACTCGTACGTCAATGCATGCTGGCCGGTTCTAACAAAGATGGAGTTGTACTTGACCCATTCCTTGGCTCAGGTACAGTTATGCAGGTTGCTTCTGAATTAGAAAGAAAATGCACAGGTATTGAGCTAAACCCGGACTTCATCGAAGTTGCCAAACGGCGTTTAGCTCAAATTACTATTTATTAATTATGCTTCAGGTTAATGAAAACTCCCATTGAGCGTGTACAGTACAGTACCCTTTCAAAAGATTCTTAACCTGAAGTTTTCTCTCACCACCACCATCAAAATAAAGCTGAAATTTAACATTACCGTCATCATCCTGAACTTGGCAGTAACCAGGTTTGGGGTTTTGCTTGCTATCGGCCTTAATTAATAATTCACCGTTTTCCGCTTCTAATAAAAGAGCTTTCGGAATCTCGACCAGTTCGTATTTGTAATGTTCTGGATTCTTGCTCAGACATCTGAGTGTAAAAATTCGCTCATAAGACGACATATGATTAAAGAACTGCTGTCTTAGACCAATGAGGTCTTCAATTTTATCACTCCAATCACCCTTCCCTAGCTCCATAAATTTAGATATGTGAATCTTCCCAACCCGGATATTGCTATCCGCTTGAGTTTTTAATGATATACCGACACCGTTGATCGTAATGTCATGTCCAGGATTTCCTGTACTTGAAAGCTTGGCCTGAAAACCATTCATGTTACAAACACTTTCCAAGGCGTATTCAAACTTATCTTTTGAAAAAGGCTGCTTCGAGTAGCAATGATGGATCCGCAGAAGGTCTCCAAAATCATGAAGGAAAGTTCCTGAGACCAAGTCTGACGTCGAGTCTCTTCCAGCTTTTATATATGGTTTATTGAATGCGTCAACACTTTCCTGAATGAGCTTTAACTGCCCATCAGAGAGCGTTTCCATAGATTTGATCAATTTGGAAAGACGATCGGAGTGGAAGGTAGACATACTTTAATGACCGACGACACGTTATGGCTAGGTCAATAGATTCGCATGATAGAAAAATAAAACCAAGGTACTTATTTTACTAGGCAGTAGGGAATGTTTTGGCTCTATTGCGAATGGCTAACATTTTGCAGTTGCCGGCCTTGTACCTGACAACCAACACCGAGCGTAATTCCTAGCCAAGAGTAGCCCTGGGCTGCACCTCAAAAACTGGATTTAGTGGTACGAAAGTTCCGCTATCGGCCAGCTCGCTCCGGCACTCCGGCACTCCGGCGTGGCAAAAATCGAAATCACTCCGCTGCTCCGGTACTCCGGTGAAACAAAATTCGGCTCCATTCCGGCGCTCCGGTACTCCGCTCCGCCGTAATGCAGACTGCCAATCGGGCTTTGTGCTTGTAGATGGCTCCCAGCCTGGCAGACTGCATAACGGCTCCGCTACGCACCTCCGCACCTCCATTCCGCCGAATTTTGTTTCACCTCCGCACCTTCGCAACTCCGCGATTTCGATTTTTGCCACACCTCCGCGCCTCCGCACCTCCGCGAGCTGGCCGATAGCGGAACTTTCGTACCACTAAATCCAGTTTTTGAGGTGCAGCCCAGGGCGTGGCACCAGGCATCATAGTTCCCAGTGCGTGGCTGGTTTCCGGTTTGCCTGGTGCCACAGGTCGATGTTCCGGAGTAAACCTAAAAAATCCTTTTTTCGTGAATATAGGCACGAATTAAACTTATTCCTGCCGTAATATATCCATTCTTGGAAAGGACCGTTTTTTTCGTTAATTTTCCCAGCACTAAGACCATTAGGAGTGAAACAAAGGTGCGTCCCTGCACCGGCTGTCAGGTCATTTCTGCAAGGCCTTCAGCAATCTCATTCCAACACACGGTGCCCAGGGCATAATCCATAAGCTCTGCATAAAAGCTTTTTAGCTCTGGGAGTGCTTTGTAGGCCCAGGTTTCCAGTTCTTCCGCCAGGTTTTCCTGTGCAGCCCTTGTTACCCAGTAACGGTAAAGGGCCTCGTCATTCCAGATCCAAAGGCTGACGGCCCAGGTAACGTAATTGCTGTAGCCGTTATGCCTCACGCACCGCCCTCCATTTCCTGGAGTCTTGCCGCACGTTCCTGTGCTTCGGCTGCCCATTCATGGAAACGGGCCAGTTCTAAATCATCGCCATAGATGACTTTGCCGCTACCAAGCTGCCACACGTCCCAGGTGATCTCTGGCATCCTGACATGCATCATGGCCATGTATAAGTAGCCATCCAGAGAAAGACCGCGCCGGCGCCTGATCTCCACCTCGTAGATGTAGGTGTCGCCAAAGCTGTCGTTTAAAGATATTCGCATGATTACTCCTTCTGTTTTGTTGTTTTGAGTAATCAATATAGTATATTTTGATATTCAATATATATTAATTTGATATAGATATTCAGGACTTAGTGCCAGTAATTACAAGGTTTTTTAGGGGGGGTGGAATAATTTGGATGTCTGGTTTGTTCGCAAAAATTATTACGAACAAAAACAAGCTTTATCACGTGGGTTGCCAGTGGAATTGTTGCGCTATCTCAATCCCACCAGGTTGTATTCAGGCTCCCTCCCCGATCCCGGCCATCGCAAGGGCTGACGGGCCGGACGGCCATCCCTGGCCGATGCAGTTTGTGGGCCGCGCAGGTGCGGAGCGGAGCCGTTATGCAGGCTGCCTGGCTGTGAACCGGCCACAGTGACACAACCCGATGGCAGGCTGTATGACCGCGGCGCGGCGTACCGGGGCCCGCCACAAAAGAACAACCCCCACCCCGGGTGACACATTGGGATAATTGGTAGCCTTGTCATTCCAGGAACCCAGCACTCCCGGACAGGGTTGATCAATCAATTGGGTCAGTAAAACAAATTGACGCTCATCCGCGTGATACATCGGCAACACGGTGGCTGCCAGCCCGCAACCTAGCAATAACCCCAAATCATTGGCAGCAATCTGCAAGGACTCCAGGG
>JAQFVO010000496.1 GCA_027942505.1 Endozoicomonas sp.
AGCCCAGCCCTTGCCAGGGAGGGCGTTTTGCTTTAGCGGCGGTGATAACCAGCAACAGGTGATACCTGAGACAAACGGGAGATAGAGACAGACTGTTTAAAAATGTTCCTCAAGTCTTTCTTCAGCATTGCCCGGAACTACAGGGTTTGCCGGTTCTTCCCTGGCTGTCGCTGTAGTATTTACCGGTGCTGTCTGGGGCTCGGAAGCTCTTGGAATGCCTCTCTCGTAAACGTTTCTTGTCATCAGCCTGGTAGTGCCGGTAGAACAAGTGCCGACCAGCGCGCCTGCAATAAAGTATGTCGCATAAAGACCTGCTGCATTAGATAATGTACCGCAAGCAAGACTTGCCAGCCCACCACACGCCAAATTGATGATATAAGGACCGATCTTTCTGCGGTCAGGGTGGAACTTTTTGTGGCCAGGGCGGGCCTCGTTGTTGGGGTTTGCGTCTGCGATTGATCTTTCTCTGGAAACGGGTTGACTGGTTATTGCACTGTTCATATTGATATTAACTCCGTTCTGGATTGAAGGTTTCTGGTGCTTGCGAAAACTAAAAAATCGCTGGTTCTCAAAAGACAGTGAACACTCCAGAAACCGTGGACAGGTCTTGATCATCATGCCTCCTTATGAGGCATCCTGCTCTGCCTGTTGTTATCTCTCTGACCTGAATAAATGCTTTTGGTGCGCTACTGTTATAAAGTTTTGTAGCGGCCCGCGCCTCACTGCGGGTACAGATCGCCGAGAGGCTGGTCATCACTCCGGCTTTTTTGTCGGTGACGTATTGTTCTGCAAGCCTCAAGCAGATCATTCAGGAAGGGTGTCACATCGGTTGTGGCTGGTTTCGCCCCGTAACGTGCGCTCAGTATCTGGTTGCAGGCGTTGCTCAGTGCTGTGGAGTTGTTCTGCTTGAGGCACTGGCTCAGAGATGTGAGCTGCTCGTTTTGCCAAAAAACACGACTCCAGTTTTTTAATTCATCCAGAGTCTGTTGCCCATCACCCTGTTTGCAGGCCGCTTCCAGCCGGCTGAAAGCAGTGGCTTCTGATGGCCCGGAGGGTGTGGGCCCGGGTTTATGCACCTTTGCCCGCCGTAAACCGAGAGTGACCAGCCATAACAGGGCAAACAGTGCGCTCAGCCCCTGCCAGGGGGCGGCGGTTTGCCAAAGTGGTCGATCGCCCTGTGTCGGGCACTCAACGGTTGGTGGGCACTGGGCCGGGGCGGCAACAGGGGTGGATGTGGCCAGGGTTGTTGCCTGTGGTGCCGGAGCGACATCAATGTCAATGGCCGGAATTGTTGCCATCCTGACCTCTCCACTGTCCGTATCAAACCACGGATAGTCGATGGCCGGCAGGGTGATTTTTCCCGGTTGGGTGGGGATCATGGCGATGGAGTCTGTGCGTTGTCCCTGGATACCTTTCAAGGTGTCCCGATCCTGAGTATTGGATTTATCCGGATAACTGTTGACGCCCCTTGGTTGCGGCATCAGGATCGGCGGTAGCTGCGCAGCACTGAGGCCATCGGCCGTGACGGTGATGGTCCGGGTAATGGCATCGCCCACTTTCAGGTTGCTCAGTGGCTGGCTCCACTGCTCTTCAATAGTCAGTTGTCGTGCAGGCAGCCAGGGCTCATTGGCCGGAAAGTTGTCGGGCCGGGGCTTGACCGTTACCTCTATCTCTGGTGAGCGGGCCTGTACCGGTCTGCCGCTGCTGGAGAAAATGCCTCCGATAAATGACTCCCGGGGATCGGCAGCCACCCCTGAAAAGGTCAGGGACGGTATGGTCAGTTCACCAGCCGTTTGCGGATGGATGGCGTATTTCAGTTCAAAGCCCTGGTAGCGCACTCCGTCAATGACGGTGTCGAACTTACGGGTTTCGCCCAGTTGCTGTACCAGTGCGTCGCTGATGTCCAGGGCACTTAGACGATTATCGTCGTACAGCGGTATGCTGAACAGAATTTGCACGCTCAGCAGTAGCTCCTGCTGCACATAGATGCTTTTGCTGCTGACTTCGGCCCTCATCAGCAGTGGGCCTGTGGCTGTCGTCTCGACGTTGTCGTCACGCACCGTGATGGTGATCGGCTGTGTCTGCTGATTGCCCAGCGAGATGGGTGGAATGGTCAGTTTGCCCTGTTTTCTGGGCATAATCGTTACGATCCAGTCCCGGGCATACGAGCTTCTGCCGTTGACGATTCGGGTGCTCTGCTGCTGTCTGATGCCGAGCAAATCAAAGCTCTCGGCCAGTGTTCCCAGGTCGGGGGAGACCTTGGTGCTTTCATCGGTACGCAAGGTCAACTCCAGCGATTCATGGCTGGCGATGGTGGTTCTGTCGACACTGGCGGTGAAGGCTGCATGGGCGCTCAAAGGCGTAATAAATAGCAACAAAGTCGTTAAAATAGCTTGGCGCAGGTGAGCAGTCAGAGCGGTTTTGTTTACAGTGATGCGCGTCAGGCACACATGCCGTGTGGTGGCAAAACGCGAGAGAAAATAACGGTAAATAGTTATCGGGTTTACCATGACGCGCCCTCGTTTATTTTTTGCTGCTGCACAGCCCGCTGTTGTTGCAGGAATTTTCTGCGCAGGAGACCGCCGGGGTCATCGGGAATGGTCCTTAACCAGCTGTCAATGGCCTGCTGTTTGCCAGAGAGTGGTTCTGTTTCCTGTGCACCAGCTTTACCTTGTTGCCCTGTCTCATCTTCAGACTGTCTGGCCCGGGCACTTTGTTGCTCCTGCGCACCCTGGTCATCGCCAGCAGGCTGCTCACCCTGCTGTTCAGCGGGCTGTTGATTAGCTTGTTTGGATTGATCCTCTGACGACTGCTGATTTTGTTGCGACTGTTGATTCTGCCCGGATTGCTGATCCTGCCCTGACTGTTGATTTTGTCCGGATTGCTGATCTTGTTGTGACTGTTGATTCTGCCCGGATTGCTGATCTTGTTGTGACTGTTGATTTTGCCCGGATTGCTGATCCTGCTGCGACTGCTGATTTTGTCCGGACTGTTGCTCCTGCTGCGACTGTTGTTGCTTGAGCAACTGCTCCACCAGGTCACGATTGTACTGAGCATCTGCCATGTCAGGCTGCCGGGCAAGGGCTTGCTGGTAAGCCTCAAGTGCCTCCTCCAGCCTGCCGGCCCTGGCCAGGGCGTTGCCCTGGTTATAGGCAGAATTGGCGCTCGTAGCACCGTCAAGGGCGGCAGCAGACTGCTCAAACTGTTCATTGTCAAACAGTGCCTGAGCACGCCACTCGGGGTTCTCAAACAGCGTTGCCGCTTCAGCCGCATCACCTGCTTGCAGCGCCTTCTGGCCCTGCTGGTTGCGGGTCTGCCAGAGATCATTCCAGCTAAAGGCCTGAGCCTGCGGCGCCAGTGGCAGCACTGTGATAACCAGCGCCAGCAACCAGCCACGGCGAAACCCAAACAGGGCCATCGGCAGCAGTAGCCAGACCAGCCAGTAACCGGCATCGTACCACTGGTCATACTCTTGCTCACGGCGCTGCTCCGCCGGCTCGGTGCCTGCCAGTGCCGGCAACAGTGCCCTCAGATCCTGGTCGCCAATGGTCATAGTCTGGTATTGACCACCATTAGCCCTGGCCAGTTCCTGCAGGCGTAAACGCTCCAGTTGTGGGACGACAATGGTGCCCTGACTGTCTTTGAGATAACCGCCGTCAGGCAAGGGGATAGGCGCTCCCTGCTCGGTGCCGGTGCCGAGCACCGACAGGCGAATGTCGCTGCCTTTTAGCTGACTGGTAATCTGCTCTGCCTGAGTGGAGCTGATGAAACCGGTGACCAACAGGATTTCACCGGATTTACTGCCACCCTGGGTAATCAACTGCTGTGCCTGACGCACGGCAGCCACCGGGCCTGCGGCCGTGGGAGAGATCTCCTGTAAGGGCATAATCTCAGGGCTAAGTGCCTGGATCAGATTGTTTAGTGTACGATTGTCGTCTGTTAGAGGTGCCACCGTGTGCGCAGAACCAGCGTAGGCCACCAGGGCAGTCAGACCGTCCCGGCGTTGATTAAACAGATCCTGCAGTTTAAACCGTACTCGCGTCAGCCGGTTGGGGGAGAGGTCTGAGGCATAGGTGAGATAAGAAAGATCAACCACCACCACCAGTGGCTGCTGGTTTTTGCTGACCGGCACCGGCAGTTTTTGCCAGCTGGGGCCAGCCAGGGCCAGGCAGGCAATCAGCCAGCCGCTGAGCAACAGCAGTAGTGGCCAGCGCTCGCTGCGTTGCTGTCCACCGTCGGGCAGCAGCCAGGGGAGCAGGGCGGGGGCAATCACTTTTGACCAACTGCCCCGGTTTTGCTGCGCTCGCCAGAAGTACACGATCAGAGCGCCACAAGGCAGCAGCGCCAGCAGCCACAGTGGCCGTAAAAAGTGGAACTGGGCTATGGACTCAATCATCGCGCAGTCCTCTGAGGTGTTTTGATGAGAGCTGGTATTAACCGATTTCTCAATCCGTTGATCTCCAGAGCCGCACGCAACACGCTGAGCACCAGCGCCAATCCAAGAGGCCAGAAAAACAGGTTTTTGCTCGGGCGGAAGGTCTCTTCTTCCTGTGCCGTGGGTTCCAGCTGGTCGAGCAGGGCGTAGATGTCATTCAGCTCGTCAATATTGCGGGCGCGAAAGTACTCACCGCCAGTCAGGTCGGCCATCTCCTGTAACGTCTGTTCGTCCAGGTCGGCGGAGGGATTGATCCGCCGGGTACCAAACAGGCTGCGCTCAACCACCTCCTCGGCACCCAGACCAATGGCGTAGATTTTGATGCCCTCCTCTCTGGCAATGCGCGCTGCCTGAATGGGCGGAATCTGCCCGGCGGTGTTGGCGCCGTCGGTCAGCAACACCAGTACCCGGCTCTGCTGGGGACGCTGACGAAGCTGTTTGACCGCCAGGCCCAGGGCATCGCCAATGGCGGTCTGATTGCCGGCCATACCGATGCCCGACTCGTTGAGCAGCGTTTTCACTGTCGTTCGGTCGAAGGTCAGTGGTGCCTGCAAATATGCCTGAGTGCCAAACAGGATCAGCCCGAGCCGGTCGCCACGACGGCGCTCAATAAAGTCATCAAGTACGTTTTTAGTGGCACTGA
The DNA here is from genome assembly GCA_027942505.1 of Endozoicomonas sp. GTDB lineage: Bacteria > Pseudomonadota > Gammaproteobacteria > Pseudomonadales > Endozoicomonadaceae > Endozoicomonas. The sequence goes on from JAQFVO010000496.1 coordinate 5,079, forward strand.
GTCGGTCAACCTGTCGACCGTTGAGCACCATGTCGTTCATCTCCATGCTGCCGGAGAGATCCACGGCCAGCATCAGGTCGCGGCCGTTATCCTGTATGGTGACCGGTTCACCCAGCCAGACCGGTTTGCTGGCCGCTAACAGCAGCAGCGTCCAGATCAGGCCGGGCAGGAGCAGACGTCGGCGGGCTGTTCCGGCCAGATTAACCCGCTCCTCACCGACCAGAGTCGACAACTGGCCATAAAAGGGCGTGTGCAGCGGTACGTCGTTGTTGCCCGCCGGCGATGCCAGTCGGTAGACCAGAAAAGGCAGGGGCAGGGCGAGCATTATCCAGGGCCATTCAAGCTCAAGCATGGTGTTTTTTTATCCATCGCCGGGTCAGTTCATAGATGTCATCAACGTTCAGGGGTGCGTTGGGATTGTAGCGATCATTGTTAAAAGCACTGTGTCCGATGAACTGGGGCAGATCGCCGGTGGTGGCCAGAAATTCGCTCCAGGCGACGCCACTGAGACCGGCAACACGCTCTTTGGGAAAGGTGTGCAGGGCCACCCGTTTTAACAGTTCGTTACACTCATGCGCCAGTTGTCGTGGGTTCTGGTGCTGTTGGTAGTGGTTCAGTGCTGCCCTGGCCAGCTGTAAAGCCCGGGTGCGATAACGGTTGTTTTGCCAACGACGATAGACGTATAAAACCAGACTCCCCAGGGCAATAAGCACCACTGCGGCCAGCAACCACCAGCCGATGGCCGGTGGCCACAGGCCAACAGGCTCGGGCAGATGATTGGGGCGCAGTTGTTCCAGCGACAGGCCTGCCATGGCTAACTCCCTGTCTGGCCAGCGTTGGCTGGCTCACCAGTGGCCCGGTCGGTACCACCGAGCTGGCTGACGGTGGGCTGCGCGGTGCTGACCGACATCAGCCCAATGCGGTAGCGCATCAGCAGGCTTTTCAGTTGGTCGTGCTGGCGCTGATAGTGCTGGTGAAATTGCTGGCGCAGTTCAGGGCGTGCGGTGTTAATGGTGAGGTTATGCATGCCATCGGTGATGCGGTAGTAATCCGGCCTGGGCAGCTCCTGCTCCAGCGGGTCATTCACTTTGATGGCCAGCAGTTCATTGTGCCGGGCCAGCTGCGCCAGATGCTGCTCCGCCTCCTCACTGACCCCGGCAAAGTCGCTGACCAGAAAGATCTGCGTACCAGGATGGGCAACCCGGCGCAGATGACGCAGTGCCCTGGTCAGGCCGAGGCCCAGGTCTGTGCTGGTGATGGTGGCCAGTTGCAGCTTGCGGTTCATCTGCTCGGTCTGGTTAAGCCAGTGCATCAGGGTTTTGCGTGAGCGGCGGGGGCGGGTTTCGAGCAGTTCGCGCTCATTGAAAATCACCCCGCCGATGCGATCGCCGTGGTGCAGGGTGGCCCAGGCAATCAGGGCAGCGACTTCTGCGGCGGTGACCGATTTGAAGTTGAGCCGGGAGCCGAAGAACATGGTGTGGCTCTGATCCAGCGCGATCATCACCGGGCGTTCGCGCTCCTCCCGGAACACTTTGGTGTGCGGCTTTAGCCGACGGGCGGTGACGCGCCAGTCAATGGTGCGAATGTCGTCGCCGAACTGGTAGGCTCTGACCTCTTCAAAATCAATGCCCCGACCTTTGAATGGCGAACGGGCGTTGCCCAGCATCTGCTGCTGGCTGCGCCCCGGGCGAAACAGGGGCAGGTCCCTGGCCAGCAAGCGCAGATTAACCAGACTCTGCAAGGTACAGTAAGCACCGCTCATAATGCTTTATCCACCTCAGGCTGTCGGCACGATGGACAACAACTGACTGATAATATGATCCGCATCCTTGCCTTCTGCTTCAGCTTCAAAGGTCAGTAACAGACGGTGGCGCAGCACGTCATGAGCCACGGACTGCACATCATCGGGGCTGACAAAATCACGCTCATGGAGCCAGGCATGAGCACGGGCGCAACGATCAAGGGCAATGGTGCCGCGCGGACTGGCGCCGTAATCAAGCCAGCCAGCCAGCGCTTCACTGTAACGGGCCGGATAGCGCGAGGCGTTGATTAACTGCACGATGTACTCCTCAACGCTTGGCTCCATATGCACCGCCAGTACCTCCTGACGGGCGGCAATAATCGTTTGCTGATCCATTGGCGTTGTCGGGCGGGCAACCGTCGTCTGCATTGCTTCGCCCCGGGTCAGGCGCAGGATGGCCCGCTCGGCCTCAACATCCGGATAACCAACCCGAACGTGCATGAGAAAACGGTCCAGTTGCGCTTCCGGTAGCGGATAAGTACCCTCTTGCTCAATAGGGTTTTGCGTGGCCATCACCATAAACACCTCTGGCAGAGGATAGGTTTTCTGCCCCACACTGACCTGGCGCTCGGCCATGGCTTCGAGCAGTGACGACTGAACCTTGGCCGGTGCCCGGTTGATTTCATCGGCGAGAATCAGGTTATGAAAAATCGGCCCGGGTTGAAAGCGAAAACTGCCGTCTTCGGGCAGGTAGATATCGGTGCCGGTCACGTCAGCCGGGAGTAAGTCCGGCGTGAACTGGATGCGGTGGAAATCAGCCGTCAAACCGTCGCTAAGGGCTTTTACTGCACGGGTTTTGGCCAGTCCGGGGGCGCCTTCGACGAGCAGATGACCATCTGCGAGCAGAGTGATTAACAGGCGATTGACCAGATGCTCTTGACCGATGACGGCGCTGCAAAGATAATTTTTAAGCTGACTGAACTGTGTAAAACAGTGGCTCGTTGACATACTCATCCAATCCGATTTCAACCCGGAAGTGTCTGCGTTCTTCGCAGGGTGTGAAAGAAGGGTCCTGGGCCGTGCCGGCTGCGGCATGTCCCACATGGCGGTCGGGAAAGTGTACAAATGATTTTGACTGTTGATAAGCCCCTGACTTGAGTCTTGGCGATTACTTTACAGTTAACCGCCTTGCTCTTGACGGCGCCATAAATATAGGTGTTTCAGGGTTGATGGTCTAGTCCATTACCACAACAAGAAAACATAATGGAGATGTCAGGGAATGGGGGCGTTAACGATTCAGGAACGTGAGGATATTCTGGGCAAGCTGATCGACGATCTTGCCCCTTCGCTGGCGTCAGAGCAGATGGCTGACGCGCGTGAGTTTATCTGGCAGTACTACTCGCTTGATACTGCCGCCGACCTGCTGGCGGGCAACTGGCAGGACACACTCGGTGCTACTCGATCATTCTGGCAGTTTATTCAGCAGTTTGATCCTGCCCAGCCGCTCATCAAGATCATTAATCCGCAATTTACTCAACACGGTTGGCATTCTACACACACCGTCGTATGTGTCCTGCACCGGGATATGCCATTTGTCGTCGATTCGCTGCGCATGAAGCTGAACACGCACGGGCTTACCATCCACCTGTTGCGCAACGGCGTGTTGCAATCCCGACGATCTTCTGACCACTGCCTGGTGTTTTCTGATCAGCCGGTGGCTGATGAGTATGTCAGCCCTGAGGCGTTTGTTTACCTGGAGATTGATCGCATTGAGGATCCGGATGAGCTGGCGCGGCTGCAGGAGCAGTTCAGTGCTGTGCTGGCGGATGTGGCCCGGGTGGTGGATGACTTTGGCCATATGACCACACGGGTTCGTCGTCTGGCCAGTGCTGCCGGGCGCCTGCCCAATGGCGACTTGCCGGATGCCGAAGATGAGGTGCAGGCCTTTCTTGAGTGGCTACTGGACGACAACTTCACCTTTTTGGGCTACGAGGAACTGATCGTTACAGAAGACGACGGTGATCGTCAGTTAATCCGGCCGTCGGAATCACTGCTGGGTCTGCTACGCCCGGCCAATGAAGCGGAACCGGGCCAGTTGGCCCTGGAGCCATTTGTTGAGCATGATCTGTTTGAACTGACCGAGCGGCTGTCATTTTCCAAGGCATCGGTCCGTTCCAGCGTCCACCGCCCGGCCCATCCTGACTTTATTACTGTGCGTCGGTTTGATGATCAGGGACAGATTGTCGGTGAGGCGCGTATTGTTGGACTGTACACGTCGCCGGTCTATCGCAAGACGCCTTACGCCATTCCTTACATCCGTAACAAGGTGGCAGGCATTATCCAGCGTTCCGGACTGGACCCGAAAAGCCACCACGGCAAGGATCTGATCCAGATTCTGGAGATCTACCCCCGCGATGAGCTGTTTCAGACCAATCAGGATGAACTGTTTGAGACGGCCATGTCGATCCTGCGCATTCAGGAGCGCAAGCAGGTAAAAGTCTTTATCCGTCAGGACCCGTACGGACCGTTCTGTTCTGCCTTGTTATTTGTTCCCCGGGAGATATACAGCACCAGTCTGCGCCAGCGGGCGGAGCAGATTCTCTGCCAGCAGCTGGGGGCAGAAGACAGCGAGTTTACCACCTATTTTTCCGAGTCTGTGCTGGCCCGGGTGCATTTTATTCTCAAGCTTAAGGGGCGGGTGGAGTTCAACCAGGAGGTGATCGACCATGAGATCATGCGGGCTGCCGCTTCCTGGAGCGATGAACTGCGTGCCGGGGTGCTGGAGACGTTTGGTGAGGTGCGCGGTAACAAGTTGCTGGCCCGCTTTGCCGACGGTTTCAATGCGGCCTATCAGGAAGCGTTCCGCCCCCAGTCGGCCGTGGCGGATATCCACCACTTTGCCAAAATGGACGACGGTAGACCATTGTCCATGGAGTTTTACCAGTCTCAGGATGACCATGAGCGCCATGTGCATCTGAAGCTGTACCACTTTGTCAAACCACTGGCCCTGGCCGATCAGATTCCCATCATGAAAAACCTGGGGCTGCGCGTACTCAGTGAGAATCCTTACCTGGTGCGTTCGAGTGCTGGAGAAACCATCTGGATCCACGATTTTCTGCTGCGTGTGTCCGGGCACAGTCCTGTTGATCTGCATAAGGCCGGCCCTGGCTTTCGTGAAGCGTTTGAAAAAATCTGGCTTGGCGAAGTTGAAAATGATCGCTTTAACTGGCTGGTACTGTCGGCCGGACTCAGCTGGCGACAGGTAACTATTCTGCGTGCTTACGCCCGTTACCTGAAACAGATTCGGGTCGGCGTCAGCCAGTCTTATATTGCCGAAACGCTGCACAACAACATCACCATTGCCCGGTTATTGGTGGAGCTGTTCGAGATCCGCTTTGACCCGACGCTGAACTTGTCGCAAACCCAGCGCCTTGCCAATCAGCAGACCGTGGCACAAAAAATTCTGCAGGCGCTGGATCGGGTAGAGGTGCTCAGTGAAGACAAGGTGTTGCGCTGGTATCAGAATGTGATCAAGGCCACTTTGCGGACTAACTTTTATCAGCACGATGAAAATGATCGTCCTAAGTCGTATATTTCGCTGAAAATGGCTGCCAGGGAGATACCGGAAATTCCCAAACCGGCGCCTTTGTACGAGATATTTGTCTATTCACCGATGGTGGAAGGGGTGCATCTGCGTGGCGGAAAAGTCGCGCGCGGTGGCCTGCGCTGGTCCGACCGGGTAGAGGATTATCGCACCGAGATTCTCGGGCTGGTGAAGGCTCAGCAGGTAAAAAATGCCCTTATCGTGCCGGTGGGCGCCAAGGGCGGCTTTGTACCCAAACATCTGCCTGCCGGCGGCAGCCGGGAGCGGATTCTGGAAGAAGGGGTACGCTGCTACAAGACGTTTATCCGCGGTTTGCTCGATGTCACTGATAACCTGGTGGATGGTCAGGTTGTCCACCCTGATGCCGTGGTAATGTACGACGACAGCGATTGCTACCTGGTGGTGGCTGCTGACAAGGGCACCGCAACGTTTTCCGATATTGCCAACGGTATTGCGGCTGATTATGGCTTCTGGCTCGGTGATGCGTTCGCCTCTGGCGGCAGTGCCGGTTACGATCACAAGAAGATGGGCATCACTGCCCGGGGCGGCTGGGTATCGGTCCAGCGTCACTTCCGGGAGCAGGGTATCAACGTTCAGCAGGATGAGATCACGGCGATCGGTATTGGTGATATGGCCGGCGACGTGTTTGGTAATGGCATGTTGTGTTCCGAAACCATTGCCCTGGTCGGTGCCTTTAACCATCTGCATATTTTCGTCGACCCCAACCCTGACGTAGCGCGAAGCTTCGCTGAGCGCAAGCGCCTGTTTGAGCTGCCCCGTTCCAGTTGGGAAGACTACGACAAGAGTCTTATATCTGAAGGTGGTGGCGTCTTCTCCCGAAGGGCGAAATCCATCACTATCACGCCGGCCATGGCCAGTCGTTTTGGCATCAGTGCCAGTCGTCTGCCGCCGAATGAGTTGATTCGCTCTATGCTGCGAGCGCCAGTGGATCTGTTATGGAACGGTGGCATCGGTACTTACATCAAGGCGATGAATGAGACACACAGTGACGTCGGCGATAAGGCCAACGACCCGCTGCGTATTAATGGTTGTGAAGTGCAGGCCCGTGTCGTCGGCGAGGGGGGCAACCTGGGGTTGAGCCAGCTGGGCAGGGTTGAGTACGCCTTGCACGGAGGCGGGCTGAATACCGATTTTATCGATAACTCCGGCGGGGTTGACTGCTCTGACCACGAGGTCAATATCAAAATTCTGCTCAACGATATTGTCGCCCGGGGGGATATGACCCTCAAGCAGCGTAACGAGTTGCTGGAGAGCATGACTGAGGATGTATCGGAACTGGTGCTGACCAATAATTATCGTCAGACTCAGGCCATTTCTGTCGTGGCCTCTGATGCTGCCAAGCGGATGGGTGAATATCGTCGTTTTATTGAGCACCTGGAGAGCCTGGGCAAACTGGACCGTGTTATCGAGTTTTTGCCGGATAATGAAGCCCTGGCGGAGCGGGCCAGCGGTGGCAAAGGTCTGACCAGGCCTGAGTTGTCCTTGCTGATCTCATACAGTAAGGCAGATCTGAAAGAGGCGCTGCTCAACTCAACGGTCATAGACGACGACTATCTGGCCAGAGAGATTTACACGGCGTTTCCGCAGGCACTGGTGGACAGCTACCACGAGGAGATCAGTCAGCACCGTCTGCGCAAGGAGATTATCTCCACCCAGATCGCCAACCACCTGATCGACATGATGGGGATCACCTTTGTCCATCGGTTGCAGCTGACCACCGGCGCCACATGCGCCGAAATCGCCCGGGCCTATACCACCAGCCGTGATGTGTTCGATGTGTCAAGGTACTGGGCCATGATTGAGCAGCTCGATCACCAGGTGCCCAGCGACTTGCAATACCGCATGATTGGGTCGTTGATCAAACTGGTTCGGCGCACGACCCGCTGGTTTATCCGTCTCAAGCGCCAGGATCTGGTGGTGGCTGAATGTGTGGAACATTACGGACCACAGGTCAGCGCGTTTATTAACTGTTTTGCCGAGTTTCTCGGTGATGAGGAGCGGGCTGAACTCAACAGTGCCATGGCTGTCTTGACGGAGCAGGGTGTACCCGAAGCGCTGGCCCGTATGGTGGCCGGACATCGTTACCTGCTCACCGCCCTGCCGGTCATTCGGGCTGCCGATGAAACGAACGTTCCGCTGGAGATGGCGATCAAAACGTTCTTTGCCATCGGCTCGCGTCTGGAGCTGGGTTGGTACGGCCACGCCCTGTCTCAACTGGAGGTGACCAATCACTGGCAGTCACTGGCTCGGGACAGCGCCCGGGATGAGTTGAACTGGCAGCAGCGTAAGCTGACCATGGGGCTGATTGGCATGGCCCGGGATGAGGTGCCTATTGAGCAGACGATGGATGAGTGGCTGGTCAGTAACCATGCCCTGATCACCCGTTGGCAGAGCATGCTGGCAGATATTCGTAACGCGCCGCAGGCCGATTTAGCGATGTTTGCCGTGGCTAACCGGGAGTTGATGGACCTGGCGCAGGTGAGTTTGCATGGAAGAAATGGCTAGCGCAGCCTGGGTGCTGACTCGACACTGTCGAGTGGAGTAAGTACCCCGGACCAGGGATATTCAAAAATTATTTTTTGGATATCCCCGGTCTTTTTGTTGGGACTGTAAAATTTCCTTCAGTTTTGTCACTGGAAATCTGAAGGGGGCTCCTGATAACAATGTCTCCTCTTTTTTCTTACCGGCTAAATCTACTATTTGTTTCACTAATTCTGGACTGTAGCCTTTTTTTTCAGCTGCCCGC
>JAQFVO010001232.1 GCA_027942505.1 Endozoicomonas sp.
CGAGATGACCCCAACTGAGGTAACGCCGTAACAACGTATTAGCAGGAGAGCTTTCTATTGCAGTACGCTCAGCCTGACTCAGCATGTCCGGAACCTGATCTTGTCCGGCACCAGTGGCAGGCTCATCCGGGGTGGAGTGCGGGTTTTCCTCCGGCACCGGCTCAAAGGACATCCCAGTCAATGGACGATTATCAATAGGGCAGATTGGGACAATGTTGTTGATCGAGTCATTGGCTGCCCGAGTCATGGCACACTTAACGTGGAACTGGTGTTTGCAGGGTTCGACAACCGCAACCTGCCGCTCTGAAAACAAGGGGAGATCACACAGAGTACAGTTATGAACTGACTGCGAACCTGTGGGTCGGGTATTGAGGTTGATGTCCATCGCAAATCCATACAGTGATTGTTATTGCCCTTTCCATATCATTGACCACAGCCGCAACCACCAAGAAACCGGCTGGCCGTTATGCAGATGCAGACATCATCAGGGAGGGGCAACCAGCAGTCCACGCACCGTTCACGCTAAACATCCGCACTGCCCACATCTTTTGGACAGGCCTACGAGGGGTGTTCTCTCTCCCAGCGACTGCAACCAATTTTTTTTTATCAGATCTCTCTTAGGCTGCTCTACGGGCCAAAAGTTCAGTGCAAATGTCATTTATTCATACTCTGGGAGTTGACACCTGAGCGTTTACCACCGTTACTCCCACGAAGGTAGTTGGGATCTTCCATCACTCTACCTCCCCCGGCACCCTGCCCGCTCCGGGAAAACCAGACTAATATGTACAATCGTATTAATTAGTTTCCTCGCGGAAAATCTGCAAACCCCGGGACTGATAATTTTGCAAAGCACGAGGATGGTCCAGCGTGCATGTATGCACCCACACTCGTTCAGCTCCCCAGCTCCAGGCTTCAGCAATGGCAGCACTGAGCAAAGCACCACCAAGCCCTTTACCAATAAACGCCTCAGCCAGGCCGAAATAGACAATCTCCACTTCCCCGGCAATGTTTTGCAGCTCAAAGTAGCCGGCCGGGCTGCCCCTGAAGTAACCCCCCCCCCCTTCAGAAACACACCCTGAAAACCGTGGTGTTGGGTTTTTGGGAAAGAGTAAAAACCAATGCGGGTTCTGCCCGGC
>JAQFVO010000552.1 GCA_027942505.1 Endozoicomonas sp.
ACTGGCGCTATAACTGGTTTGACCAGCGCCTGGATCCGGCCCTGTTGACGATGGATTAGAGCAGAATGGCGGGTAGCAGTCAGCGTGAATTCAAACCAGATTCGGTTAAACCTGCTGGTGAGTAAGCGCAGCCATACTGCCAATGGCTGTCGGATGGCACCTTGAAGGTCACAAATGTTCATGACGATGGTTTGTCATCCTCTGTCATAAAAGCTTTAGCCACAGAGTCACGGAGACACAAAAGAAAAGCTTTTTTGCTCTTCTCCGTGTCTGCCTCCGTGGCAATTTTCATTCACCGCAAAGACACAAAGTTTTTCCAGGCTTGCCTGATCGCTCAACAAACCAAAATCTTCCTTCGTGCCTTTGTTGTTCAAGGTTTTTGGTGACACCCTCTTTGGGTAGTAGACGGCTGAACGCTGGCTGAATTGAAGCGGTGTCGTTAATAAAGTTAGTTTCAGGCAGGAACTATTGATAAAAAAAAGCTGTCGAAATCAGCAATTCATTGAATGGTAACTTAACATGCATTCGATACCAAACTCTGCTCAGCTGCCAACAAATCCGCAGGCAAGTTCACTGCATACACAGTCAAGTGATGGGGACAAACCAGCAGGTCAACAAACGTCACTCAGAGCGGTAAGCACTTCGGGAATCGCCGGTAACGTGCCGGACAGTACACCAAGACCGGTTAATATCGCTGACAGGTCCACCACTGTTCCGGCAAGAAAAGCCATCTACTATTTTAAATGCCCGTCTTCCAATAGACATCACAAGGTGTTCACTGAGTTGTTTAACCATCATGATGGTTCTACAGGCCTTCGATTGAACAATAAAAATGGCACAAAGTTTATGGATTGCTCACTACCTTTCTCCAGTTTTACAGCATTTAAACGTAAGTATACCGACCCTCACTTTGAAGAAGATAAACACATTAAATCGTTGATACTTCTAAACAACTCTTTACTAGTTGAAGGTTGCCTGGATTTCCTGCTAAAGAATAATATTGTAGAACCGGTTGGAGAGGCGGTTGACATACATGATGGAACTACCTATCCAATAGTTCAGTTAATTCTCAACAAAGAAACCGCCAATACCAGTACATTTATCGATTATGAGTACTTACCCAGCCTTATTGAGGCCCATTCTGGAATAGATTTTGTTCACTTCTTTCCAGAAGTAAAGGAGTATATGGCAGAACAACCGATTACCAAGGAAGTGATGTCTGACGGAGTGCAGGCAATTCTCAACCGGTATATTAACGGCGGTGGTCTTGATTCCCTTGACAGATGTACATTCAGGCACATTGTGATCTTTCTGGAGACAGGCCAAAAAACAGCGAGACTGGAAGTTGCCTGTAGAGACTTCGGTTATAGCATGGAAGAGCTGGAGCGGCTTCATATGAATAATATTAATGCTATTGAGCTGGCCAGTGAGGTAGTGTCAAGAGAGTAGTCTTTTATCACCCATCCGAACCTTTTGCCCAATACGGTTTATCAACTTGGTTGTCTCGCCTCAACTGGTGCAGGCAAGCGTTAGTACCCATACCGACACCACGTACCACCAACGTTATTCCCGCGAAGGAGGCTCTTGCAAAAAGCATAAAGGCCTTGAACCACAAAGACACCAAGGCACAAAGGAAGCCTTTTTTGTCTGCCGGGCCTAGCCTGGGCTGGCCCGGAAA
>JAQFVO010000569.1 GCA_027942505.1 Endozoicomonas sp.
CACTGCTGAGGTACGTCTGTTCGTTCCGTGATCATCAGGAGTTCCACGAGCAGTGCGTCGAACGGGTTTTTGTCGATTTGCAAAACTACTACCGGCCGGCCGAGCTGACTGTGTACGCCCAGTATCTGCGCCGGGGTGGGCTCGATATCAACCCAATGCGCAGTACAGTGGCCAGCGCCGGTGCTCCGCTGCGTTTTATCCGGCAGTAGTTGTTGTTCTGATCACGGGTTCTCTGGCTCCTCCGGAATGGTATTGGTGCTGGTATACGCCCACGGAGGCGGGGGAGGGAGATCCTCCTGAGAAGGATACGCACACGCAGGCGGGCGAGGGGGGCCAGACTCTCTTCTTTTTATGCTCATTAATATTTCCCGGTGCAGCTTCACCTCGGTTGCCACATGATTGGCAGTCTGCTGACTGGTGTTGGTGGCATCACCATTCGGCGGCAAAGGCATAAACGATTCCATCGGCCTTGAGTTAACGTCACTGACCAGATTCATGCTACTGACCCGAATGGGAATGCACGGTGCGGTGTCATGCGGTCGAAAAGACCTGGGGCCCTCGATCGCAGTTGGTGCATAAGGCTGCTGGGTCTCCCGATGATACTCTGGGTAACTGGACATCACCATCGACGATGATAGTTGCGGTATTTGCAGGGAACGGTGCCGACGAGACCGGCCCGGTAGTGAGTTGCTTCTGCTCAGAAACGGGCCAGGGTCGCCCTGGCTGGGATAGATTTCTGGCTGGAACAGGCCGTGGTAGCCGCAGTTGACCAAGGCATTGAAAAAGGGCTGGTAGACCTCTGGCCCCATAATAAAAATGGTGTTGATCATACGGTTTGTCGTGCCAATGTTAGTTTTGCTGTTTTTTTCTGTTCGTGGCTGCTCTTTGAGGATCTTTTCGAATCTCTTGTAAGTCTTTTTAGGCAACTGTTCTTGCAGGCGTCGCCCTATTTTCTTGTTATTAAGGCCCAGCTTGCGGCTGGTCACCGTTGCCTTAAGGTTCATCAGCTGACGACACAGTCCTTCTGGACAGTCACCTTCAGTAGCGGGTACTACGCTTTGTGGCGAGCCGGAGTTATCGGCCGTTTCTGTCGAGGGCGTGCTGCTGCCTGAGTCCTCCTGGTCGCTGATCTCAGAGTCACTATCGGCGCGCTCAGTAACGGCGAGTTCGGGCTGATGCAGCTCTGTGGTCAGGTAGTTGTTCAGTTGCATGATAATGTAGTTGCGCAACGCTTTGGCCTGGCTGTGTGGCACATTAATGGCGGGTAGCTGGCTATTGAAAAACTGATAGACTCGACTTTCCGCCTCGGGTGTTATGTCTTCATCGGTTTGGCCAACGATGCGGTTAAATGCTTTTGCCTGTGGTGCCTGAGCATCAGATTTCTGGTTGTACGGTGACTTTTGGATTGGCAAAGCGGCAGTAAGATTTGTTGCTGTCTGCATGGATGAATCCTTGGAGCATCATATAGGAAAAGAGCCATGGCCCTTTTCACCGTTTTGCGGTCAACGACTGCAACCTGATGTTCGCTGCCGACACAACCAAAAAAGGTAAGCAACTGTTATTATGTTGTTCTGTCATTATGTTGTTCTGTTGAGAGACCATTGCCTGGTATTCTGCCGACGAACTCGGAGTAGATTTGGACGCAAAAATACTGGAAAGTGACATCTTTTATACAGGCAAAGAGAGTAGCAGCCTATTTGGTGGAAATACCGGCAATGGTTTTCAGTTCACTGGCAGCCACATTCTCGCGCAGAGCCTGAATCAGCAGCGCAGGAGCAACAGTATTGATTGTTAAAACTTCTAACCAGCCAGACTGAGTCATTTCACCCAGGTTTGCGCATTTCTCGCCAAGCACTC
>JAQFVO010000602.1 GCA_027942505.1 Endozoicomonas sp.
CTCTGGTCTGTTATTCCGTGGCCGGGAGAAATCTTGTACATTATGTCGAAAATTGAAATTACTCAACGAGAAATGGAGCGGGCGTTCAGAAGTCATTATGCGGCGACTCAGCAATTGCCATCTTCCGTGAACCCTTCCAAACTCGTCTGTCTGTTTTATGCAGTGGAGTGCGGCTTGAAGCATCTCGTTATGAAACGTGAGCATCACAGCACCACTGGCGGTATTGATCACTACGGCTTTGAACACAATATCAACAAGATCTTGAATCATCTGCGCTGTGGAAAGCAGTTAAGGCTACCGGCCAATATATCTCTTTACACTGTAAGCTGCCGCCTGGCCGGCATTGATCCCTACAGGTACATGGTTGATATCCTGCAACGCATCAGCCACCACCCAGCCCGAAATATCCGGGACCTGATACCGCGAATTTGGAAAGAAGAAATTCGGGGCCAATCCGCTGAAGTCTGATCTCGACTGAAAGAGAGAGTCTGCCCCCTGTTTGTGGGCTTACTTCGTGACAGCCTCTAGCACGGGGGTTATGGAGTAGTTAATCTTTTTTCCATGCAAAAAATCACGCGTGCTCCTTGCGAGGCGGGGGTTGTGGGCTATCCTTGGTGTCGGGAAAGCACTAACGACGGCATTCCCCGCGAGCGCGGGGGTTGTGGGTATTCGCCGTAAGCGCGAGGGTTATGGGTGCTAGTGTTCCCCGCGAGCGCGGGGGTTTGTGGGCGTTGCTGAACAAATACAGCAGTGGAATGCAGCCTTTATTAGTGGTGTGGCGGCCAGCCCATCAGGGCAGCATAAGGTCCTGACTGTTGAGCAGAAAAAAGACAAGCAAACCATCAAGAAGCTTGAGCGTGAACTCATGTGCAAGGACAAGGCGTTAGCAGAAACTGCTGCCTTGCTGATGCTCACAAAAAAGGCCCGAGAGATCTGGGGGGAACCGGAGGTCGATTGATCTCTCTCCCGGATCGCCAAAACGCAGTCAAACTGATCAAACAGGCCGTGAAAGATGGTGCCCGC
>JAQFVO010000616.1 GCA_027942505.1 Endozoicomonas sp.
AGGCCGCTGGCTGGAATGATCAAAAGCTGGGGCAGTTGTTAAGTTCGATTGTTCAGATTTGATGCGTAAGCCCTGCCCTGAAGAAGGGAACCACGAAGGACACAAAGGAAAAGAAAAACTCTTCTTAGTGCTCTTCGTGTTCTTCGTGGTTTCCTTCTTTTCAGAGCCTTTTGCGACACCCTTTTGAAGGGGGGGAGGGATCCACGTCTTGCACAAAATTACCGACATCGTAGAATTTTCGACGATATATACTCAGTTACCGTCACATTTTCTGTTGCCCACCGGTGTCGGGAAAGCTAAAAAAAAGCCCCGACTCAGCGGGGCTTTTCTTGCAGATCGTCAGCATCTCTGCCAACAACCAAAGCACGATTAAGCAGCAGCGATACTAACGTACTTGCGCTTCTTAGGACCTTTCACTTCAAACACGACCTTACCGTCGGCTTTGGCGAAGAGGGTGTGGTCTCTACCGATGCCTACGTTTGCGCCAGCGTGGAATTTGGTACCACGCTGACGCACGATGATGGCGCCAGCCTGAATTGTCTGGCCACCAAAGATCTTGACGCCAAGGCGTTTACTTTCTGAATCGCGACCGTTGCGGGTACTACCGCCAGCTTTTTTGTGAGCCATCTTGCTCTCCTTTTAGCCCGGACCTGTCTCCGGCTACCACACCAGGGACTGTCCTTAGAGGTGATCAACAGGCTCGTAATGAACCTGTCAGCAATGTATTAACCAGCAATGCCGGTGATTTTCAGCTCAGTGAACCACTGACGATGGCCCATCTGCTTGCGGTGGTGCTTACGGCGCTTGAACTTGATGATGCGGATTTTAGGACCGCGGCCGTGGCTGACGACTTCAGCACTGACTTTGGCTCCTTCGATCACGGGCGCACCCACTTTCAGCTCTTCACCGTTGGCAATCAGCAGTACGTCGCTGATGTCCAGAGTCTCACCAGCAGCAACATCCAGCTTCTCAACCTTCAGGATCTCTCCTTCGGTTACGCGGTACTGCTTGCCACCAGTTTTGATAACTGCGTACATATTTACTCTCCGAAAATCCTAAATAGCCTCTTTGTCAAAGGCATCCGCCAACTCTGAATGGGTGGGCGGAATTTGTAGCTATCTAAAAACCGCATCCCGACGGGCGGGAATACCTGATGACCAGGGATGGGCGGCACCTCATGGGCAGGATTCATAACCGGATTGACTATACACCTGCGAGCCATGACAAAACGGCACACCGCACCGGATTTTCAGACAGGGGCGAAATTTTAAGGAAGTCCGGGCCTGCTGGCAAGCGTTGCTGTCCTTATTGGCGACCTAAGGGCCTTGTTGCTTATGCCTGGTTACCTCTCTTGCTCTGCTGCAATGGCTTGGCAACCCTGCTATTGACAGTTGCCGATGCACTAAATACGATGCTGCATTTCGTCCCACCAAATTAGCCAGATGCCGGACAGACAACACGCTTCTTTTCAGCTCGCCGTTCACGACGATTTTTGCCGGGTTAATGAGTGCATCCATGAGCAGTTGCATTCCGACGTTGCCCTGGTCAGCAAGATCGGCGAATACATTATCAAGTCCGGAGGCAAAAGGCTGCGGCCTTTGCTGGTGTTGCTGACTGCCCGCGCCTGTGGCTACCAGGATCACCATCACGTGCCTCTGGCCACGATTATCGAATTCCTGCATACGGCCACGTTGCTTCATGATGATGTGGTCGATCAGTCTGACCTGCGTCGTGGCCGTGATACTGCCAATGCTCTCTGGGGCAATGCGCCGAGCGTGCTGGTGGGTGACTTTCTCTACTCCCGGGCCTTTCAGTTGATGGTTGGTCTGGAAAACTTTCGTCTGCTGCATATTCTGGCCAATGCGACTAATGTCATCGCCGAAGGTGAGGTGATGCAGCTGATGAATATCCACGATACCAGCGTCACCGAGGCCGACTATATGGAGGTGATCCGCTGTAAAACCGCCATGCTCTTTCAAGCCTCCAGCCACAGCGCAGCGATCCTGAGTAACGCCGGCCCCGAGTTGGAACGTGCCATGGCCAGCTTTGGCAATAACCTCGGTATTGCATTTCAGCTGATGGATGATCTTCTGGATTATGATGGCGACGCTCAGGCGATGGGCAAAAATCCGGGCGATGACCTGGCCGAGGGCAAACCCACGCTGCCCCTGATTTACGCGCTGCAAAATGGTACGGATGAGCAAAAAAAGTTGATCAGTACCGCCATCGAGCAAGGTGGGCGGGATAATACCGCCGCCGTGATTGCAGCAGTGCAAAGTTGTGGGGCACTGAAGTACACCGAAGCAAAAGCGAAGGATTACGCAGCTAAGGCCATGGGCTGTCTGAAGTTGTTGCCAGCCAGTGAATATCGAGATGCAATGGCGGATCTGGCGAACTTTGCCGTGGTTCGAAGCTTCTGAGGGACGAGCCTGAGGCGGTTTTTTTGCCTGTCTGCTTCAGGCTCTATCTTCTGGTGCATCCTGAGTCAAAAACAAAAAAACTCGCAACGCCTTGAGTTGGCGGTATTTTTTCTCAATCTCCGGTGTCTGACCGTCGTTTGCTTGAATTGATAGAAATAAGTTCCAAAGCAGTGGTTCAGATTTTTTCTAACAGGAGGTTGTAATGCCAGAGCTTCGATCCATCCCTTCAAACTGCTCAGTTCATTCTGTTCCAGACTCCAGTGCTCGAAAGCCAGACCAAAATGGCAGTGCCGGAGTGCGTACTGTGAGTCCCCAGCCAGAGTCCACCCAGACAATCCCAAAGCACGAAAGCCAACGGGATTCTAGATCAGAAGATGCGCTCGGAGGGGCCAAACCATCGGAAGGCAGACAGCTTGTGGGTGGCAGCCCTGAGGAGCAGCTAACCCGGTTGATAACCAACGAGGAACTGTCAGATTGTTACAAAATGAGAGCAAAAGACCTGTATTTTAATGCTTCCTTGTTTGCACTCAATAACTTGAAAACCTTCGTTGAAAGCATTGATCCAGAGCGTGATACTGTCAAAACAGCCAATGATTTTAGGAAGTTGTCCAAAGAAGTGCTGTCCAGATTGAAAAATGATGATGGTGCCAATGCTTCTGATCTGAGAATAACCATTCATAGCCCTAAGTATGGGTCTGTTCAACTGATTCCTTTTGTCCACAAGGCAATAGAACCCGGGCAGTTGGCGGCATTATTGAGTAGTGCCATGCAGTTGACCGAAAGCGCTGTGCAGGCAT
>JAQFVO010000623.1 GCA_027942505.1 Endozoicomonas sp.
TCCCAGGGGGTGTCGGGGTGGCGTTTGCTAAGGCCAAGGCCATCAAAGAACGAGAAGCGGCAGCGGCGAATGCGCCAGAAACGCCCCAGGAAGGTTTCACGCCCGACCCCGAACTCCAGACGGTTCTCGACAAGCTGCTCGACATGCGTGCCGAGGAAGAACGAGGCTCACCGAAACACAAAGCAATCCAGAAAAACATTGTCAATATCCGTCAGGTGATCCGCGAGACCAACGAGTTGTCTGTCCGCAACCAGGCTGTGCAGGATCAGTACAGTGGCAACCCTTATAACTCGCAGGCCAACCGCAACGAGGCGGTGTACGCCGACAAAGAAGATTTCGTCAACCGGGTTCGCCAGTTAGCCATTGACGAGGACTTTGACCAGCTCGATGCCATGATCCGCGCCGAGACCGAGGCCCGAGCCAAAGCCGAAGCTGACGCTGATCCAAAAAGCACGGCAAAAGCCGACACCCAAAACAACACGCAGAACAAGAACCCGCCTGACTCCCCTGCCCCCGACGATCCGGCACCAAAACCTGACGATCCTGATTCCGGCACCCCCGGTTCTGGCAACCCTGACCCCGAGCTTGACCCCGACCTTGACCCCGAATTACAGGCATCGAGAGCCGAGGCTGACGCGGCATTAAAAACCGCCCAACAAGACGTAAACGATCTCAGGTCTGCCTGGGAAGAGTTGGTTGGGGAGCCAGTCGACGAGCCTGAGCCGGACATGAACGACGTGGACAGTATGCTTGGCTATGTCAAGCAGCTCGACAAACGTCTGAAAAAGTTCGTTGCCGACACCAAAAAACAAGAAAAAGCCAAACAACAAGCCCAGACCGACCGAAAACCCCCACCACCGCTGATCGGTCCCCGCGCCCGTGATCATCTGGTCAACGTCAGTGGCATGACTGACGAACAGATCGACAACCACCGCAGCCCGAAAAACCTGCTCAAAAAAGTGCTTAAAGAGCGCAACCTGACGCTGCCCAAAGAAGCCAGCCTCATGACCAAGGAGCAGTTGTCTAACATTGCCGAGCTGCCACTGCCGCAACTGGAGCGCTGGCAGCAGGCCATGAACACCTATGCCGAGGCCATTAACGAACACACACCGCACGGTCACGAGCGCCGTGAAGAAGTGCTCAGGGCGGTATTCGAGGCCATGGGCGCAGACAAAGACGCTGATCAGTTCGTCGACATTTCGCTGATGGCGCGAAAAAGCAAAAAAGGCGGTGCAAAAAACCAGAACAACCCGTATTTTAAACAGTCTGGCCGTGGTGCCATCGACGAAAACGCCCTGTCAGCACGGGCCGAACAGAGCCGTCAGCGTCGGGCCGAACAACAGTGGGATGAAGAACGGGAACTGGCC
>JAQFVO010000631.1 GCA_027942505.1 Endozoicomonas sp.
TTACCACCAAAAGCCAGACAAGCTCTGGCAAACTGCGTAAAACCACCATAACCGAGTGCGACTTGTGGTGTTCAGGAGTATGATCATCCTGCGAAGAAATGACCTGAAATCATGTGTCGAGCCGTCAGGAACTGCTATGAATAAAACACCCGGGAAACACCACGACAGGACTCAGAAACTCAACGATCTGCGCACCGCCATGGTGCAGCACGGCCTTGACGTCTGGATCATTCCGTCTGCCGATGCCCACAGCAGTGAGTACGTTGCCCGACACTGGGAAGGGCGGGCGTGGATATCTGGTTTTACCGGTTCGGCCGGTACCGTCGTTATCACCAGAGACAAAGCCGCACTGTGGACCGACGGCCGTTACTTTATTCAGGCCGCAGAGCAGCTGGCAGACTCAGGAATTACTCTGATGAAAGACGGTCAGCCAGGCATACCGTCTATGGCTGACTGGCTGGCCGAAGCGGTGCCCGGGAGTGGTTGCGTCGGCTTTGATGGTGCCACCATGAGTCTTGCCGGCATCAGAGCACTGCAAGGCAAACTGGCCGACCAGGCTATTACCCTTGAGGGCAGCCTTGACCTGCTCAATGATATCTGGCACGACCGACCACCACTGCCAGCAGCACCGGTCTTTCTTCACCCAACCACTTACGCTGGTAAAAGCCTTGGGGAAAAACTGGCCGAAGTGCGTGCCATGCTTGAGCAGCGCAAGGCGACTGAGTTACTGATTACCACATTGGACGACATTGCCTGGTTATTTAACCTGCGTGGCTCAGACATCGAATGTAATCCGGTCTTTCTTGCCTATGCCCTGATCAGCCGGGATACCGTCACACTGTTTGTCAATCAGCAGCGGATTGAGCCAGATGCATTAGCGGCCCTGAATGAGGCCGGCGTCGAGCTGGCCGGTTACGATGAGATTGCCGACCGACTGACTGCACTGAGCGACGATGCTCGTCTGATGCTTAACCCGCTGACTGCCAATTATCGGCTGGCTTCGGTTATTCCAGCGTCGGTGACGCTGATTGAAGATCGTCTACCCACCACGGATCTCAAAGCCATCAAAAACAGCACAGAAATTGCCCG
>JAQFVO010000633.1 GCA_027942505.1 Endozoicomonas sp.
ACGGTTGCTGCAACTAACCAACCTGAATGCGCTGGGGTCCATGAAACCACAGCTTGAGGCCGCCGGATTCAATGTCCATCATGGGTTATGGCCCGGTGCCAAGCAGTACCAAGGCGTTGAAGCGGATGGGGCTGACCATAGACAACATTGACCATGTGGAGTTGAACGAGGCTTTTGCTGCCCAGGCTCTGCCAGTGCTCAAAGACCTTAAGCTGCTTGATGTTATGGACGACAAGGTTAATCTGTATGGTGGCGCCATCGCCCTTGGACACCCTTTCGGCTGCTCCGGTACGCGCATATCCGGCACACTGTTGAATGTCATGAAGCAAAATGGCGGCACGCTCGGACTGGCGACCATGTGCATTGGACTGGGGCAGGGTATCAGCACGATTTTTGAGCGGGTTTAAGTCCGCAGCGCTACTATCGAAGCATTTTGCTCTCTACACGAAATACCACAGACTCCTTTGTCATGGACTGTACTTTGTGGGTTTGTGGTTCATTCACTCTTAAAACAAAGCCATTGCCTTTTAACCTCCCTGACGGCTCGCATGTTGCTCGAGCCTGCCTTCTCTATCCACCACAGTCATCATCAGCAGCCTGATCGAAACCTAGAAATGGCACCCCATGTGCCGGATGCCTGAGTTAATGGCGACAAGTGCGATGAGAAAGACGGTGAGATCGGTATAGTCGGTTATGAGATATCCTTTAACAGGATTTTTATGTTTACCAGCCGCCCCGTGCCCTGAAGGCTATTGATCTGGATGCGCTTAGCTGGCGGATTATGGGACTGCTGGCAGAGGTTCACTCATAGTGGGGAAGGGTGTGAAAAATACCGTCAATCTGAGCCTGAACAACGATTACACCGCCTGGCTCAAAGCACTAAAAGCCAAACTGCATCGGAGGCAGCTCAAGGCTGCTGTTCAGGTCAATTCCACATTGCTGATGTTCTACTGGGAGCTGGGAGAAGAGATTGTACTACGCCAGCGGGAGGCAAAGTGGGGAGAGGGTTTTCTGAAGCAGCTGAGTAAGGATATGCGCGCAGAGTTCCCTGATATAAAAGGGTTTTCCCTGCGGAATATGGAGCTGATCCGGCAATGGTATCTGTTCTGGAGTGATGCCGGGGAAATTACGAAACAGCTTGTTTCGCAATTGGTTCAGGTGCCCTGGGG